>JAMCPM010000012.1 GCA_023382335.1 Actinomycetota bacterium | reverse complement strand
CAACTACACGATCGCGGCCCTTCGGGCCGCGCCCCTGATTATTCTGATTTAACCCGGTTGCCTGACCGGTCAGGCTGCCGGATCTTCAATCGATCCTGGATGCGCTCCTAAGGGCCGGTCACCACCGGGTTGTTGGCGCTCTGGATCTCCTGGATGTAGGCGTCCTTGCCGGTGCCGTTCCATCCCATCATGCCGAATTTCAACGTGGCCGCATCATAATCGAGCATATTGAGCATGAACATCGCCTGGGCGGCGGTGTTGCCGGTATAGCAGACGACGATGATCTTCTTGTCCTTGGGGAGCAGCTTCATGTTTTCAGGCATGAAGAGCGAGGCCAGAGGGATGTTTGTGGCTCCGTCGATATGGCCCTTGGCATAATCGGCCGCTGCCCGTACATCGAGCAGGAAGACGGTGCTCTTGTTGGCTCCGGTGATCGTGGTGTTTACCGTGCCGGCCGCGATCGTGTAGTTGGCGTAGTCGCCGGATGTCGGCATCTTGGCCATGACGGCGTTAGCCTTCGCTGCCAGCGTCGAATAGTCGGCGTCGGCCGGCGGCGTGAACGTCGTTGAAGGCGGAGCATCCACAGGCTGTACGGGGTTGGGGGTCGTCACCGTCGGATTGCTCGCCGAATTCAGAGCGGCGATAGTGGAGGCGGTGGCAGGTTCCTGGGTCCAGCCCATCATGCCTTCCTTGAGGATACCGGCGTCATAGCCGAGCATCCTCAGGCCGGAGGCGGTCTGCGCGGCCGTGTTGCCCGTATAGCAGATCACGACGATCTTTTTATCCTTGGGCAACTTTGCCAGGTTCTCAGGAGTCGCCCAGGAGGCGAAGTCGACCTGGGTCGCGCCCTTGATGTGGCCCGTGGCATAGTCGGTCTTGCTGCGCACGTCGAGCAGGTAGATCTGCGATGCCTGCGCCGGATCGTTCAGCTTCTGCGCCAGGTTGACGCCGGTGATGGTGTTGTTGGCGTAATCGCCGCTGGTCGGGTTCGATGCCTCAACCTGGAGTGCGCGGTCGCCTATTACCGACCCGGAGCTGGTGGTAGTCGCCGAAGTTGTCGCCGAGGTGGTCGTCGTGCTGCTGCCACAACCGGCAACGGCCACCGTCGCCGACAGCAATACGGCTATCAGCACAAGGGTTACAAGGAACAATCTGCGGGATTTTACCATGGCTTCACTCTCCTGTTTCGATTGCCTGCGGTTGCTGAACGCCATTCGATCATGGCGCATAAAGACTCACGCCGGAATGGACCTCCCCCATTGCAGAATCAGCGAAAAACAGCTTATATTCCGCCGGGGTTGGTGTCAAGAAATGGGCGGCCGGGGGCGCCGGCGAAAGCGTTCCTTCTTGTCTACGACCCCGCCGGGGATCTTGGTGGTGATGGTCACCGTCTCTGGATCGATGGTGATGATGTTGTATGAGGGCTGGGTATAACCGCGCGTGCGCCAGGTCGCGGCGGTGCCGCTGCTGATGCAGATCATGTTGGCCAGGGGCCAGTTATAGGGGACATGGCGGTGGCCGCACAGGACCAGATCCACGTCGACTTCGCGCAGCTTGTCGAGGACATCGCCGGCATCGAGGACGATGTTCCGCTCCCTCCCCGTTCCGGGGATGCTCACCAGGTGATGGTGGAGGATGAATATCTTGTAAAAATCCGGATCGGGAAACTCTTTCAGGATCCAGTCGTACTTGTCGCGGCCGATCTCGCCGTCGTTGAGGTCGGGCTTGTTGGAATCAAGCGCGAGGATCTTCACCCGCTCCTGGACCCCGGCTTCCTCGGGAACGCAGCAGATGCGGAAATCCAGCTCCTCGGTCCGGTAATGCCGCGGGCCGAACAGCTCCTCGAAATGCAGATAGCCGACGTTGCGGCAATCGTGATTGCCGGCGATCACGATCTTCTGGGAGCAGTTCACCTGTTCGATCCACGACTTGGCCTCGTCGAACTGCTCGCGGTAACCCTCGGAAGTGAGATCGCCGGCGACTACCACAAGGTCGGGTCCGACATCGTTGATCTCGTGCACTGTGGCCTCGATGAGATCGTTATCGAAGCGCGGATCGCCGCAATGGATATCCGAGAACTGGGCGATCGTGTAAGAATCACGGGTCTCTGCCATCCGTTCCCTCCCGGGTCGCACCGGCATCAGGCTTGCCGTCGCCTTCCGTCCGGTCTGGTGTCACCGGTTTCTTCTACAGCCAGACCGGATCGTCCTTCCCTTCTATACCCATGAAGGGCCGGGCTATACCCGCGGCGGCCTTTACTATACCCGCGGCGGGCGGAAACGTCTGAGCCTGAGCGAATTGCTGACCACGGAAACGGAAGACATGCCCATGGCTCCGGCGGCGATGATGGGATTCAGCAGAATGCCAAAAAACGGATAAAGCAGTCCCGCAGCCAGGGGGATCAAGGCCGTATTATAGGCAAACGCCCAGAAAAGATTCTGTTTGATGATCTGTATCGTCCGGCGGCTGAGGGCGATGGCGGTGACCACTCCCTGCAGCTCGCCCGACATCAGCGTGATGTCCCCGGCCTCCATGGCGACGTCAGTGCCGGTGCCGATGGCGATGCCGACATCGGCCTGGGCCAACGCCGGCGCGTCATTGATGCCGTCGCCGACCATGGCGACCCGGCGTCCTTCTTCCTGCAGGCGCCTGACCTCGATCGCCTTGTCTTCCGGAAGTACTCCGGCGATCACTTCATCAACGCCCGCCTGGGCGCCGATCGCCTCAGCTGTCCGCCGGTTGTCGCCGGTCAACATGACGACGCGCAGACCCATTTGCCGCAGGCGGGCCACGGTCTCCCGCGAGCCGGTCTTGAGCGTATCGGCCACGCCGATGATGCCCACCGCTTTGCCGTCGACGGCGACGAACATCGGGGTCTTGCCCTGCCCTGACAGCAGCTCGGCCTCGGCCGAAAGTCCGTCGAGCGCCATGCCCCGGCCTTCCAGCAATCCGGGATTGCCCACCAGCACCGCGTGGCCCCTGACCTCGGCTTCGATTCCCTGGCCGGCCAGGGCCTGAAAACTTACCGCGTCCTCGAGCAGGATATCCCGTTCGCGGGCGCCCCTGACTATCGCCTCTCCCAGCGGATGCTCGGAGCCGCGCTCGGCCGAGCCCGCCAGCCTCAGGATCTGTTCTTCTTCCCAGCCGGTGGTGAACACATCGGTCACCGCCGGTTCGCCGCGGGTGAGCGTGCCGGTCTTGTCCAGCACCACTGTATCGACCTTGTGCGCCGTCTCCAGCGAATCGCCGCCGCGAATGAGCACGCCGCTCTCGGCGCCCTTGCCGGTGCCGACCATGATCGCAGTCGGCGTCGCCAGGCCCAGGGCGCAGGGGCAGGCGATGATGAGCACCGCCACGAAATTGAGCAGTGCGTAAGTGAAAGCCGGCGTTGGGCCAAAGATCATCCAGATGGTAAAGGTGATCAGCGCCGCGGCGAAGACACCGGGCACAAAATAACTGGCGATGACATCGGCCATCCTGGCGATGGGCGGCTTCGATCCCTGGGCTTCCTGCACCAGACGGATGATCTGAGCCAGCACGGTCTCCTTGCCCACGCGCGTGGCCTCGAAACGGAAGCTGCCGGTCTTGTTGATGGTGGCGCCGACGACTTCATCGCCGGGCTGCTTTTCCACCGGCAGGCTCTCGCCGGTGATCATCGATTCGTCGACGCTCGAGGCTCCCTCGCGCACGACGCCGTCAACCGGGATCCTTTCCCCGGGCCTGACGATAACAGTGTCGCCGGAGGCGACATCTTCCACGGCCACGTCCATCTCGACACCGTCGCGGACAACACGCGCCGTCCGAGGCGTCAACCCCATCAGCTTCTTGATGGCCTCGGAGGTCTGGCCCTTGGCCCGCGCCTCCAGCATGCGCCCGAACAGGATGAGGGTGATGATGATGGCGGCCGTGTCGAAGTACATCGGCGCGCCCAGACCCTGCGCCGCGAAGAATGAAGGGAAGAGGATGCCGGCCACGGTGTAGAGATAAGCCGAAGAGCTGCCCACGGCCACCAGCGTGTTCATGTTGGTTGTGTGGTGCCTGGCGGCGCCGATGGCGCCCTGATAGAAGCGCCAGCCGACCCAGAACTGCACGGGAGTCGCCAGCGCCCACAATACATACATGTTGTTAAGCGGACCCAGGTCGCCGAACCACTCGGGAAAACTGCCCACAAAAATCGGTATCGAGAGGGCCGCCCCGGCGATAACCATGAACTGCAGATGCCTGTAAGCCTTCAGCCGCGACTTGGCCTCGGCGTCCTCTTCGCCCTCGCCGCTGATCTCGGGAACCTGATAACCGGCCGAGACCACGGCACGCGCCAGATCGTCCCGCCGGACCGCGCCGGAAACGAACTCTACCGTCGCCCGTTCGGTCGCCAGATTCACGGATGCCGCGACAACTCCGTCGATGCCGGCCAGCGCCTTCTGCACGTGCTCGACGCACGAGGCGCAGGTCATGCCCTGAACCGCCAGATCCAGTTTTTCGGTTATGACCTTGTAGCCGATCCCGGCGACGGCTTCGGTCAGCCTGGCCACGTTCACGGTGCCGGGATCATATTCCACGGAGGCCTTTTCGGTGGCGAAATTCACATCGGCCGAGACGACGCCGGTCATCGCGCGCAGGATCTTCTCGTTGCGCTCGACACATGAGGCGCAGGTCATGCCCTCGATCGGCAGGGTGATTTTTTTACTGGTGGCCAAGGTTACACTCCAGATTAGATCGAATCTCTCCAAACCCTCTTTTTGCGGGAATAAGACCGCCGCGGGTTCAGCAAGAGCGTTTGCGGGATAAAATGCATCTGAATAACAGAATCCATCCGGTCACAGTTTTGAAACCGGCTGATGGGAAAAGATTCGCGCCAGCCGGCCGCAGGGCCATTTCCTGCCACATAATCGCAGGACAATCTCCTGCCAGTTAAACTCGCAGGATGATCTCCTGCCTGAGTTAAGTTTACCAATTGACGATGAAGACTATCGAATCGAAATCGCTCCACAAACGCTTCGGCGACGTCGTCGCCGTGGAATCGCTCGACTTCGAAGTCGAGCCGGGGCGCTGCTACGGGCTGGTCGGCCCCAACGGCGCCGGCAAGACCACCACCATGAAAATGATCTATTGCATCGCGGAGCCTACGTCGGGCAGCCTCGACGTCTTCGGGCTGGACGTGCTCTCACATCCGCGAGAGATCAAGGCCAGGCTGGGAGTGGTTCCCCAGGAGAACAACCTCGACCCCGACCTTTCGACCTGGCAGAACCTGCGGGTCTATGCGCGTTATTTCGGGATACCCAGGGCTGAGACCGAGCGCCGGTGCCAGAACCTGCTCGAATTCATGCACTTAAGCGACCGCGCCAACGCACTTGTGCCGGATCTCTCCGGCGGTATGAAGCGGCGCCTGATCCTGGCGCGCGCGCTTATCAACGATCCCGAGCTGATCATACTCGACGAGCCCACCACCGGCCTCGACCCCCAGGTGCGCCATCTCATCTGGGACCGCCTTCTGGATCTCAAGGAGCGCGGCATCACCCTGCTGCTGACTACCCACTATATGGACGAAGCCCAACGCCTCTGCGACGAGGTGCTGATCATGGACCAGGCCCGATCGATCGACGCCGGCAGCCCTCCGGAGCTCATCCGCAGGCACGTGCATCCATTTGTGTTCGAGCTCCGCGCCGACAGGAACCTGGCCGCGGAGATCACCAGCCGTTTCAGCTCCATGGAAAACCAGGAGAGCGGACAGAACCTCTACTTCTACGGGAGCAGCCCTGACGATTTCCGGCAGCTGCAGAAGGAATATCCGCACGTGGAGCGGATGATCAGGCCGGCTTCCCTTGAGGACGTCTTCCTCAAACTGACGGGAAGGGAGATCCGACATTGAAAGACAAGGCCGCGATGGAACCGAGGCTGACTTGACCAGGGAAGGAATCCTCTCGGTCTCCCCCGCGTTCCTCAAGGTCTGGGGCAGGAACGCCCAGGTCTTCATCACCCTGTGGAAGTTCAACTTCCTGCCCGCGCTTGCCGAGCCGCTGCTGTTCATCTTCGTCATGGGGCTGGGGATCGGCTCCTACATCAAGGAGATCGAAGGCGTACCCTACCTCGACTTCGTGGCCGTGGGCATCCTGGGAAGCTCGGCGATCATGCAGGCGACCTTCGAGTGCACCTATGGCTCGTTCTTCCGCATGCGCATCCAGAATACTTTCGAGGGCATTATCTCCACGCCCATCAGCGCCGACGAGGTCGGGCTCGCCGAGATCAGCTGGGGAGGAGCCCGCGGCCTGGTCAACGCCTCCCTGGTATTCATCATCCTGCTGTTCATGGGAGTCTTCCATCGCTGGCAGGTGATCCTGCTGCCGCCGATCATGTTCCTGGCCGCATTCAACTTCGCCGCCATCGCCCTGCTGGTGACCAGCCGCATCGCCCAGATGGAATACTTCCGCTTCTACTTTGCCGGCTTCGTGCTGCCGGCGCAGTTCCTCTGCGGCACCTTCTTCCCGGTTTCGCGATTCCCCGAGGCGGTCCAGATCTTCGCCTGGGCCATCCCCTTCACCAGTTTCATCGACCTGTCCCGCTCGCTGATGCTGGGTCAGCCGGCGCAATCGCCCTGGCTCGAGCTGCTGTGGGCACTCGGGACGACTCTGGTTTTTGCCGAGCTCTCGGTTCGCAGCATGCACCGCCGGCTGGTAAAGTAGATGGCGATCATTTACGGACAGCCGGATTCTGCCGGCCCTTATTTACGTACAGCCGGATTCTTGCCGGCGGCATGAAGCAGGTATACTGACGAAATGAATAATTCGCAATTTCCGCCCGTTCCATTCACTGTCGTACTGCCCACTTACAATGAACGCGAGAACCTCGAGCGCTTCGTCGAGAGGGTTAAGGAAGTCTTTGCCGCCCATGAACTTGATGGGCGAATTATCGTCGTAGACGATAATTCGCCCGACGGAACCGGACAGATAGCCGACACTCTGGCCGAGCGCTACCCGAACCTTTCGGTGATCCACCGGCAGAACAAGCAGGGAATCGGCCCTGCCTACCTGGCCGGATTCAGGCAGGCGCTTTCAACCGACACCCGGCTGATCTTCGAGATGGACTGCGATTTCTCCCACGACCCGGCGAACATCCCCGCCTTCCTCAAAGCTGCCGAAGACGCCGATCTCGTGCTCGGTTCGCGCTACGTGCCCGGTGGCCGGGTCGAGAACTGGGGACTGGTCCGGCGGCTCATCAGCCGCTGGGGCGGACTCTACGCCAGGATGGTGTTGGGAGTGCCGGTCAACGATCTCACGGGTGGCAACAAGTGTTTCCGCAGGCAGGTGCTGGAATCCCTCGATCTGGACTCGGTCTCTTCCCAGGGATACGGGTTTCAGATCGAGATGACATACCGGACGATAAAGAAGGGCTTCCGCGTCAAGGAGATCCCCATAACGTTCTCGGACCGCCAGCGGGGGCAGTCCAAGATGTCAAAAAAGATCGTGTTTGAAGCCGTGCTTATGGTCTGGAAACTCAGGCTCGGGTCGAGCTAGGCACCTGCGCCAGGGTTGGTGCCTCCTCGCCCGGCTAGCCCTGGTGGATCATGCGGCCTCCCAGCGCCTTGCGCACGGCGGCGCTCAGTTCGTCGGGCGTAAAAGGCTTGACCACGAACTCGCGCGCTCCCAGACGGTCGGACTGGGTGGCCATGTCAAAGGTGCCAAGTCCCGTGATGACTACCGCGCTGATATCCATGCTGGTGCCCTTGATGACTTCGAGAAGTTCGAGCCCGGACATGTCGGGCATCATGATGTCGGTGATAACTGCGTCGAAGGAGTTCTCGCCGACCAGGTGCAGCGCTTCCTTGCCGCTTGACGCTGTGGTGACGTTGTACCCCTCACCAGCCAGTATCTGCTCACAGACATCGCGGATGACTTCCTCATCATCGACTACCAAAACGTTTTCTTTCGACATTCGCAAAACCCCCGATCCCTTATGCCTTGTTACGTGATTGATCTTGCATGTGATTGATTCGATCGTGATAAATCAGGCTACCCGCTTGAACCCCGTGGATATATTGGCTGTCGGCAATTTGACCGTGAATGTTGAACCCTTCCCCAGCTTGCTGACGACTTCGATGACGCCGCCGTGTTCCTCGACTATCCGTTGCGATACCGACAATCCCAACCCGGTGCCCTCGCCGACGTCCTTGCTGGTATAGAAGGGATTGAAGACAAGCTCGAGTTTTTCCGGAGGAATCCCCGAGCCGGTATCCTGAAAAGCTACCTCGACCCAGGGCTGCTTGCCGTCAGGCTTGGCGGCGCGGATGGAAACCGTCAGCTGGCCGCCTCGCTCCATGGAGTGCAGGGCATTGTTGAGGATGTTGATGAAAACCTGCTTCATCTGATTGACGTCAACATTTACTTTTGGTACGTCGTCCTCGTAATCGAGCACTACCTTCACATTGATCAGGTCCGCCTGCTTCCGCAACAGGGACAGGGTGTCATCCATGACCTCGCGAATGGAGGTCTTGCGTTTCTTGAGACCTTCCTGCCGGGCAAAATCAAGCAGGTTGCGGACGATGTCGCGAGCCCTGATGGTCTCGTTCTCGATCACTTTGAGATTCTTGAGGTTGGTGTCGTTTTCCGGTAACCCGCGTTGCAGCAGCGCCGCATAGCCAAGGACGCCAGTGAGCGGGTTGTTGATCTCATGGGCAATGTTGGCCGCCAGCTCCCCAAGCGCCGCCAGTTTGGTCGACTGCAACAACTGTTCCTGCAGCTGCTGCTGCTCCCCAACCTGCTGCTCCAGCATCGCCATCATGTTGTTGAAAGCTTCCCCCAGACCCGCGAGACGGTCGGCGCGGGCGACCTTGTAGACATCACACTTTTCGCAACGGCCGAATTTCTGGGCGAAGACGCCCTGGACCTCGCCGCCGCAATGGGTACCGGCAACCTGCCAGCATCGCAGGTTCTCGGATTTGAACGAGGGGCAGTCGGTATAGGCGCAGTTTTTGAACTCCCAGCATTTTACCAACCCCGGGTTATCGAAACGGACTGAGAAACTTCGCTCCTTTTCAGCCGCGGCGATGAGATGGCTGATCTTCTGGGTCGCGTTCGCCAGATCGGTGTTCTGCGTTGCCAGTTCGCCTGTCTTTTTCTGAAGATCCTCGAACAGAAGGGCATTCTCCAACGCCATGGCGACCTGACCTCCGATCGCCCCGAGCAGGCTGAGGTCGGCTTGGGAAAAACGGCCGGCCTGTTCGCTGCCCACACCGAGAACGCCGATTAGGCGTCCACGGAACTTCATGGGCACTGCGGCGACGCAGGCCACACCGTCACCAGCGACAGCCTCAACCGTGTCGCCAGGGAAATCCTCGACATTCAACGCCATGCCCTGACCATTCTCGGCGACCATGCCCACCAGGCCTTCGCCGAGCCTGAGGTGCTCTATGCGGCTGAGGAAGCCCCGGCTCCCACCCTTCCAGACCCGAAGATCGAGCTGGCCGGTGTCGGCATCATAAAGATGTATGCAGGCGCGATGTGACGTGAACAGATCGGCCGCCTGGTCGAGCGCCGCGCCCAGTATCTGATCGGGATCGAGAGTCTGCCCCACGGCGCCGGCCACATCGTTGAGCGCCGCCAGCTCGCGGTTGCGCTCGAAGGCATGCTGCTCGAGCTTCTTGCGCTCGGTGATATCGCGGGCGACGCCGACCTGGGCGATGACATTTCCTCTTTCGCGGTATGCGGTTCCGGAAATCTCGATGAACTTCGGCTGGCCGGCGACATCGATGACCTCAAGCTCGTACGGCTGCACCTCATGGCCCCACATCACCTTCTCGAAGTTGGTCACGGCGGTGGCGATGGCCCCCGGAGCGACTATGTCACTAAACTGCCGTCCTATCAAAGCATCGGGCTCGGAACCGAGCACCGCCTCGCTATCGCCGCTTACAAACTGGAAGCGTCCGTCGGAGCCGATGACGAAGATCACATCGTTGACGCTAGCCATGATGTTCTCGCTGAAACTCTTTAAGTCTTCCAGCTGACGGGTGCGGGCCGCGACTTCCAGCTCGAGGGCACGCGACCGCTCACTCAACCTGAATCCGTTGATCACTCTCTCGGTCAGGAATGCGATGACGGGAAAGGCTACCAGAAGGGAGAGGATGAATATTTGCTCGAGCAGATTGGTGCGGACATGATTCAGAAAGTCATGCTCGCTGAAGTATTCGATGCCGATGTAGGCGGCATCGATGACAAGGCCGGTAGCGGCGATGGCATAAACCAGCCATGAGACACGGACGCGGTTTCTGGTCAACAGATCCGGCGATTCAGTAGTAGACGACCTGGGTACCATCCAACCTCCGATTTCCACACGAATGCTCGTAAAAGTCGCGTCGACTTTTGATTTTGAAGTGTGCCCGGCGTATCGGTTTCGGGAAAAAAACCTTTAGCCACGGGCGGTTCTGGGTATTGGATATTTATCCGTGGGTGATTAAACTGTTTATTTCCGGGAAAAATCCACAGCCAGAGAGGCCCCCATGTGCGAATTAAGTGTATATATGTTGGATGATGGCAAGGAAGAGACGGTCATGGAAGACGTCGCCAATATCGTGCCTGAGGGAGATGCGATCGTGCTCACCGATATCCTCGGGCAACAGAAGACCGTGTACGGCCGCATTCTCGAGATCAGGCTTCTTGACCATAAGGCTTACCTGGCCAAGTAGGCTCTGGCTCAGGGAAGGACTGACGAATTGCACATCCCCGACGGTTATATAAGCCCGCAAACGGCAGGCGGCCTCTGGGCGCTCATGGTCCCTGTCTGGTATACCGCCGGATACAAGGTGAAGAAAGCGCTCAACGCCCGGCAGGCGCCGCTGGTCGCCATCGGCGCCGCTTTCTGTTTCGTCATTATGATGTTCAATATCCCCCTCCCCGGGGGCACCAGCGGGCATGCCGTGGGAGGAACCCTGGTGGCGGTGGTGCTGGGGCCGTGGGCCGCGGTGATCGCCCTTTCCGTTGCCCTGGTCATCCAGGCGATATTTTTTGGCGATGGCGGCATCCTTGCCATCGGCGCCAACTGTTTCAATATGGCCTTCGCCCTGCCTGTTTCCGGATACCTGGTCTACCGGCTGCTGGCCATGGGTTCCCAACCGGCTTCTGCGCGGCGGTGGCTTTCGGCCGGTGTGGGCGGTTTTGTCGGCATCAACGTGGCGGCCTTCTTCACGGCGCTTGAGATCGGCCTGCAGGGAGACCTCTTCCACGCCGCTGACGGCTCGGCGCTCTACGCCCCCTACGGCCTCTCGCAGACGATCCCCGCTATGATGATCAGTCATCTCACCCTGGTCGGGTTCATCGAGGCGGCCGTGACGGCGCTGGCCCTCGTATATCTGCAACGGACGGATCCGGGGCTGCTTGGCAGCCGCGCCGGGCAGGCCGAGGCGGCACGGGGAACCTTCAAGCTAAGACCGTTGATCGTCGGAATCATCCTCATGGTGATATTCGTGCCGCTGGGCCTGCTTGCTACCGGAACCGCCTGGGGTGAATGGAACACCGACGAGATACGCGACGAGCTCGGCTTTGTCCCCCGGGGAATGGAGAGCTTCGCGGGCATCTGGAAGGGCATCCTTCCGGACTACGGGCTGCCGGGCCGGGGTGGAGGATTCTGGGCATCGGTTCCGGGTTATATCCTTTCGGCGGTAATCGGCCTGATCGTCATCGTCGCCATCATCATGCTGGCAGCAAAGCTGATCTCAGGCAGGTCTCACAAGGCCAGGCAGCATGGCTGAGTCTACCCCCGCCGTCCCCGAATGGATGTTGCAGGGCAGCGCTGGCGCCGGGCTCGGGGGAGCCAAACAGCGCCGCGCCAGCGTGGTGCAGCGGACCATCCAGGGGCTTTCCAGGGCCTTGAGGCGCAGTGTTTTTTCCGAGCAGATCGCGGCCCGGGACGGCCTGTTGCAGGGAATCGACCCAAGGGCCAAGACTGCCGGCATGCTGGGCCTGCTGATCGTCGCAGCCTTTGTGCGGCACTGGTATGTGCTTCTGGCTCTGTATAGCGTGACACTGGCAATGGCCGGGCTATCGCGGATATCTCTTGGTTACTTCATCCGGCGCGTGTGGCTTTTTATCCCTGTTTTTACCGGCATCATCGTCCTGCCTTCGCTCTTTAATGTCTTTCGCGCCGGGGATCCGCTCTGGACGATCTGGGATTTCGGAAGCGAGGTGCACTTCGGGCCCTGGTCGCTGGGTTCTTCCCTGGCGATCACGAAGCAGGGGATCGAGGGCGCGGTCGTCCTGGTGCTCAGGGTCGCGGTGTCGGTGTCGCTGGCGGTGCTGCTCGCCCTGACCACCCGCTGGGCCGACCTGCTGAAATCGTTGCGCGTCTTTTTCGTGCCCCGGATCTTTATCCTTATCCTTTCGATGACCTACAGGTATATCTTCCTGCTGATCAGCCTGGCGAGCGACATGTTCACCGCGAGGGTGAGCCGCATGGTCCGAGCCTCCACGCCGCGGGAAGACCGGCGCTTCGCCGCCGCCAGCATGGGCACCCTGCTGGGGAAGTCCCATACAATGAGCGATGAGATATATGCGGCCATGGTCAGCCGCGGTTATAACGGCGAGCCGATGAGCACGCATCGTTTTTCGATGCGGGGCGCCGACTGGGCCTGGCTGGGCGCGGTGGCGCTTGTGGCGATGTTTGCCGCCGGAGGTGACCGGTTGCTTGGTTGACACGGCTCCCGTCTTTGATGTAAAAGGCGTCGGCTACCGTTACCAGGACGCCGAGGCGCTTTCAGGCGTGAGTTTTTCGGTGCGCCCGGGCGAGCGGCTGGCGCTGCTGGGCGCCAACGGCTCCGGCAAATCGACGCTGCTGAAGATGCTCGACGGCCTGATCTTCCCCAGCGCCGGCAGCATCTCGGCTTTCGGCGAGGAGCTGAGCGAGACGGCGCTGCGGGATGATGGTTTTTCACAGCGGTTCAGGCGCCGCGTCGGTTTTGTCTTCCAGAATTCAGACGCGCAGCTGTTCTCGCCCAGCGTCTGGGAAGAAATCGCCTTCGGGCCGCTGCACCTGGGACTGGATGCGGCGGAGGTCGAGCGGCGCACCGAGGACACCATCCATATCCTGGGGCTGGGTCATCTACGGGAGCGGCCGCCGTACCATCTGAGCGGCGGCGAGAAGAAAAAGGTGGCGCTGGCTTCGGTGCTGGCCATAAATCCGGACGTGTTGCTGTTCGACGAGCCGACGGCCGGCCTGGATCCCAAGACCGAGACTTTCCTGTCGCGCCTGATCCTGCAACTGGCGGCGGCGGGCAAGACCATCATCACCGCCACCCAGGACCTGGGGCTGGTCGAGGACATCGCCGAGCGCATCATCATCCTGGGCGAGGATCACCGCATCGCCGGGGAGGGAGCGCCTTCGCAGCTGCTCGGCGACCGCGGGCTGCTGCTTTCGGCCAACCTCATCCACGATCATCCCCACCGGCACGATGGCGTCGAGCACTACCATCCTCATAGCCATCTGCAGGATCATCACAGGCATGAACAAAACGGGGAAGATCATCACAGGAAAGATCTGCACGAACACTGATCAGGCGTAATAATGCCGATCGGGCCTCATAACACTGAATCAGACCGTGCTCTTCACCTCGAAGGAAGCAAGACCCTCCGCCGCTTCGCTGTAGTCGTCGAGGACGGTATCGACACGGGCGCGATCCGGCCCTTCATGGCACAGTTCAACCATTTGCTTAACCACTTCCGGGTCGCCCTCGAAGACCGCTTCCACACGGCCGTCCATGCGGTTGCGCACCCAGCCGCCAAGGCCCAGCCGCCGGGCCCGGTCGCTGACCCAGGCACGAAAGAAGACACCCTGGACGCGGCCGGTGATGTAAACGTGTGCTCGTTTCATGATCATCTGGTGAGCTCCGGCATCTGTTTAGTAACCTGTCCCCTTAACCGGCAATTAAGTAATGTGTCCCTGAAATTGGCAATTTAGTTATGTGTCCCCAAAATTATGCGAGGACGCGCAGCCCCTTGTATTTGAGGCGGCGCATGCGGCGGACACGAGTGGCAAGGAAGAGGGTGAGCAGAACCACTAAATAGCCGGCTGGAGGAACCAGCATCATCAGGATCGAAATGATGAGAACGGAAGCGTCCAGGGCCGGCCCCGGGTCCCGGCCTTCGCCGACCATGACCATGCCGCGGCGGTCGTACACGCCAGCCAGCGCCAGAGCCGCGCCGATGGGAATCCCCACAAAATGGACGGCGCCGGGCCAGGTTCCGGCTATTGCCGCGGACATCAGCAGCGCCCCGACGGCGACCGAGAGCGCCAGCTGCAGGTTCTTCCCGATGACGGTCAGGGCCTTAACCCGCGTCATCAATATATCCAGCACGATCAGGGCCAGCACGACAACCAGGGCCGCGTTGGAGATCATGAAATCCAGGGGATTGTCATCGACCTGAAACCCCCAGACCCAGCCCAGGCGGGCCATGATGACATATATTGCCAAAGGGATTATTGCTCTAAATCCGGCCAGCGACGCCAGTCCGGCTCCGGCTCCTACAGCCCAGGCTGCTTCCATGTTTCCTCCCGCTAATCGTGGTTAAAAATGCCACCAGGCGCCCAGGATTCTACCATTCCCATCGTGTTGCTTCTAGAAACAGGCACGACTAGAATCAAATGTCATGACCAGAATCGGCTTTGACAAATATGAAGAATTTTATGCCAGGCGCACCGGCGGCATGCGCTCGTCGGTCATGCGCGACCTGATGGCGGTGATCGCAATGCCGGATGTTATCACCCTGGCGGGCGGCCTGCCCAATACCGAGAGCTTCCCCGCCAAGACGCTGGCCAGGGTCACTCAGCAGATCGCCATGAACTGCAGCGCCGCCGCCTTGCAGTACGGCCCCACCGAGGGTTTTCAGGAGACTAAGGAAAACATCGTCAAGGTCATGGCCGAAGAGAACACCGTGGCCGACCCCGACGATATCATCGTCACCACAGGCGGCCAGCAGGGCATCGACCTGGCGACCAGGATCCTGGTGGACCCCGGCGATATCATCATCGCCGAGGCGCCCACCTATCCCGGGGCCATTCCCTCGTTCTGCAGTTTCGAGGCAGAGGTGATCCAGGTGCCCCTGGATGACGATGGCATGCGCACCGACCTGCTCACCGTCGAGATCGAGCGGCTGAAGAAGGCAGGCCGCAGACCGAAGTTCATCTATCTCATCCCCAATTTCCATAATCCTGCGGGCGTCTGCCTGAGCCTGGAGCGCAGACTGGAGATCGTGGCGCTGGCGAAGAAGCACGGGCTGATCATCCTCGAGGATAATCCGTATGGCCAGCTTCGCTTCGAGGGCGAGCCGCTGCCGAGCCTCTATTCGCTCGACGACTCCAAGAACGTGATCTACGTGAGCACCTTCTCAAAGATCATCTCGCCCGGGATCCGGCTGGGCTGGATGGTGGCGCCGCCGGCGCTACTGGCCAAGTTCAACATGGGCAAGCAGGCCGCCGACCTCTGCCCCTCCACCCTGGCCCAGATGATAGTCAACCAGTACTTCCAGGATTTCCGCTGGCAGGATTACGTCGAGGAAGTCATCAAGGTCTACCGGTCCCGCCGCGACGCCATGCTGGCGGCGCTGGAGGAATACTTCCCGGAAGAAGCGAGCTGGACCCATCCGCAGGGCGGGTTTTACATCTGGGCGACACTGCCAGAATATCTCAATACAACCGATCTGCTGGCGCTGGCCATCGAGGAACAAAAGGTCGCTTTCGTGCCAGGCGCCGGCGCCTGGGTCGACGGCACCGGCACCCACCACATGCGCCTGTCGTTCAGCGCCGTGCCGGAAGACCGGATCGAAGAGGGTATCAAGCGGATAGCCAAGGTCATCAGGGAGCAGATGGAACTGTACCGCGCTCTGCAGGGCGCCTGACGCCGGACAGCGGACACGCCGGCAGCGGCGCTGCAGACCACAAAACCAAGACTATGCCAACAATCTACCAGATGGGGGATTGAGATGAGCAAAAAGACAATAGCCGTCCTCAAGGGCGGACGCTCGCTGGAGCGGAACATCTCACTCAAGTCCGGGGCCAGGGTGGAGAAGGCTCTCAGAGAGCTGGGCTACTCCGTCGAAGGCATCGACGTCGACGCCAGCCTGGTGAAGCGGTTGGGCGAACTCAAGCCCGACGCCGCCTTCATCGCCATGCACGGCCGCAGCGGCGAGGACGGCACCGTACAGGAGCTCATGGACATCCTTGGCATCCCCTATACCGGCTCCGACGTGCTGCCTTCGATCAGCTGCATGGACAAGGTCCTGTCCAAACACATCTTCGAGGAAAACGGCGTGCCGACGCCGTCTTTCTTCGCCTTCAACCGTGACGCCTTCCAGGAGCTGGGCGCGGTCGACACCATGCCCATCATCGGCGAAGACCTGGGCTTCCCCATCGTGGTCAAGCCGGCGGCGCAGGGCTCGGCCCTGGGAATCCGCTTCGCCCATACCGGGAGCGAGCTGCCGGCGGCGTTGATATCGGCGTTTAGTTTTGACAACAAGGTGCTGCTCGAGAAGTATGTCAAGGGCAAGGAGCTCGCCGTCAGCATCCTGGGGAAGGAACCGCGGGCGCTGCCGATCGTCGAGGTGAGGCCCAAGACCGATTTCTTCGATTTCGAGTCGCGCTACACCATGGGCAAGGCCGACTACCTGGCGCCGGCGGAGATTCCCGAAGATGTCGCCGCCCAGGCTTCGGAGCTGTCACTGAGAGTGTTCAAGACGCTCGGCTGTTCCGGCTTCGGCCGCGTGGATATCATGCTGGGAGAGGACGGCAGCCTGCAGGTGCTTGAGATCAACACCATCCCCGGCTTCACCGAGACCAGCCTGCTGCCCATGGCGGCCAACGCCACCGGCATCAGTTTCAACGAGCTGGTCGAGGAGATACTGCTCTGCGCGCTGGAAGGTTGAAGGCGAGGCGCCACGGCTGTTGATTTTATGCGCCGCCGCCGCGTGATTTGCTAGACTTTCAAGGTCTCGCCGCGCCCCGATAGCTCAGAGGATGAGAGCGACCGCCTCCTAAGCGGTAGGTCGAAGGTTCGAATCCTTCTCGGGGCACCACACTTCAGAAAAGCGAAATCACAATCCAATCAACCCCTGAAGGATTCCCGAGCCGATTAGAGAAATGCCGCTGGTCAAGTTCGAAGCTAACCACCCGGCCTTGAGCGCTTCATTATCGGCCGGTCACTAGCTTGGGTCCAGCTGTGCCCACCATAAATTCGCTCCTCAAGAATGTCTTGTTCAAGGCATTTTTTCTTCCCTGGGAATCATGACACCTGGCTGGACTCGAACTTTGGAGCTGAAAAAGATGATTTGTAATTCTTCGAACATCGATTAACGCAATCAGGTAGCTCGTCTATTTTGGATACTCTCGCAGTTGGCCACATATATACCAGAGTGGAAAATCTCATACCAAAGTACGATTGACATTTGGGACTAATCGTAAAAAATGAAAACGAGGGCATGACCTAAAAGCCAATAGAGTTGGAAGTAGGTAAACAAGGGAAGGAGAAAATCGTGCAACTCAGAACTACACTGGACTGTTGGAGCTGGCTCACCCCCCACGCTGAAGGTGGTTATTATGGGAAATCCTAACGATCTTGAATTTAAGGAGGTGAAGCATCATGTTTCCAAACAAATTAGCCAGGATCATGGCCATTCTTTACAGCACTGCAGTCACAAGTATTGTGATCTTTTTGGTCTATCAGTGGCGCGAAGAGAACCCCGTTACCCATGAAGTAATCTATAGGGTGGGATTTGGTCAGGTCCTGGTTGTAACGATGAATCTTATTTCAGGAATACTTCTTCTTGCCGGTGCTATTGTGTGGTACGGCTGGAAGGCATTCCTCCTGCGGCTAGTCGCATTTGCTATTACTGCCGTGTTGTTCATCTTTAGTTTGTTCAGCTTTAGCGGTGTTCAAGTAATTTATGCGATTAGCTTCTTCGTCGCGGCCTTTGCCGTTTGGCCTCGTCAACGAAAAAAAAGAGCGCATTGCTTCAGCTTCCCTTCCCCCTGAAGACCTTCAGCACCTCGAACCACACCACGCTCAGCAAGCCGGCGGCTAGACAAGATAACAGATTCATGACATCGAGCCTGCTGAACAGGAAGAGATTTTGCAGGAATGGGACGTACAGCACCAGGCCGAGAACGACGGTGACGCTGCCCAGCAGCCACCAGAGCGCCCGGTTCGGTGAACGCAGGGTGGAGAAGATCGTGCGCGACCAGGAGCGGTTGGTGAGAATCAGCCCCATGTTGGCGATGATGAGGGCCGTGTAGGTCATCGTCCGCACCTGGTCTTCCGGGTAGCCGCGGTAATAGAAAATGGCAAAAAAGGCAACCACGATGACGAGTACGCTGAGACCTTGAAGCACGCTCAGTGACATGGTACGCCAGCCGAAAAGCGGCTCCCGCGGATCCCGGGGCGGCCTATTCATCACGTCCGCTTCCTCAGGCTCGGCTTCGAAGACCACCGAGCAGGCCGGATCGATGATCAGCTCGAGGAAGACGATGTGCACCGGGAAAAGCACCAGCGGCCACTTCATCAGCACCGGGATCAGGGAAAGGCCGATGATGGGCACATGCACGGCGAAGATATAGGCCATGGCCTTGCGGATGTTGTCAAAGATGCGGCGGCCCAGCCTGACGGCGCGCACGATCGAGGCGAAGTCATCATTAAGGAGAACCAGCGCCGACGCCTCGCGGGCGACGTCGGTGCCCCTGCCGCCCATGGCGATGCCGATGTTGGCCGCCTTGAGCGCCGGTGAATCGTTGACGCCGTCGCCGGTCATGGCGACGATCTCGCCGCCAGCTTTCAGCGCCTGCACCAGCCGCAGTTTCTGCTCGGGCGCCACGCGCGCGAAAATGTTGGTGTCACGTACCCGACGCGCCAGCTCATCGTCGTCGAGACTGCCGAGCTCCGGGCCGGTAATGATGTTCTCGTCATGATGAAGACCGATCTGGCGGGCGATGTTCCGGGCGGTGCCGGGATAATCCCCGGTGATCATAACCACGCGCACTCCAGCCGTGTAACACTCCTGGATGGCCTTCGGCACCATCGGCCTCAGCGGATCCGACAGACCCAGCAGGCCCATGAACTCAAATTCGAAATCGTGTTGCTCTTCCGGCAGATCCGTGTGGCGGAAGCGGGCGCGGGCGACTCCCAGGACGCGCAGCCCTTCTTCGGCCATGCGCCCGATCTGCGTCTCCATATCACGCATCTGCCCGGCGCTGAAATGGCACAGATCGGCTATCGCCTCCGGAGCCCCCTTGGCGGCGATGACGTATTCCTCGTCCTCCCGCGACTGCCAGACGTGCGAAAGCGCCAGCAGCTTTTCCGAAAGGTGATAAGAATGAACCAGCGCCCAGTTGTCATGCAGATGTTCCGTGCGGGCAAGCTTGTGCTCGCCCATTTGTCTTATCGCCTTTTCCATGGGATCGAACGGGTCTTTCTGACTGGCGAGGATGCCGTACTCGATCAGTTCGTGGAATTCATCGGGAAGCACTGAGACGCCGTCCGTTTGCGCAGGACCTGACTCGTTCGTGCCACTCTTTTCCGCATCCCCATCGCCGCCGTCCTTGAGGTCGAGGAAAGAACCGCCGGCAAAGAGTTTGCTGACCGACATCTGGTTGAGCGTCAGGGTGCCGGTCTTGTCGACCGCCAGGGTCGTGGCCGCGCCCAGGGTCTCGATCGCGGGCGTGCGCCTGGTCAGAACATGGTTGCGGGAGATCCTCCAGGCTCCCAGCGCCAGGAACACGGTGAGCACCACGGGAAACTCCTCCGGAAGCGTAGCCATCGCCAGCGTTATCCCCGCCAGCAGGCCGCCGAGCCAGTCGCCGCGAGTGGCGCCATATAGCACGGCCACCAGCGCGCAGAGTGACAGGCCGATGATCGCCAGGTTGCGAACCAGGCGGCGCGTCTCCTTCTGCAGCAGCGTCTCCTCGGGCTCGACCGCCTCCAGCGCCTTGCCGATGCGGCCCATCTCAGTGCTTCCACCCGTGGATATGACCCTGGCGATGCCGCGCCCCTGCACCGCAAGCGTACCAGAGTAGATGAAGGGACGGCCGTCGCCTCCCGGAATCTCCATCTCGGTCTCGCCCTCGCCGGCGCACTTGGCCACCGGGATCGATTCGCCGGTCAGCAGCGACTCGTCCACCGACAGGTTGATGCAGGAGGAAAGGATGGCGTCGGCCGGGATGCGGTCGCCCTCTTCCACGACCAGGGTGTCTTCCCTGACCACCTCGCGGCCGGCGATGCGCTTGACCACGCCGTCGCGGATGACCCGGGCGCGGGGGCTGGAGAGGTCCCTCAGCGCTTCAAGGGCATGTTCGCTCTTGCGCTCCTGGTATAGTGTGATGCCCATGATCACGAAGACGAACAGCAACAGCAGCAGGGCTTCTTCCAGGTCGCCCAGCAGCAGATACAGAACGCCGGCGGCGATCAGCAGGATGAACATGGGCTCGCGAACGACGTCGAAGGCGATATTGAGAATCCCGCGCCTTGTGGATGAGGGAAGTTCGTTGTACCCCTCCGCGGCCAGCCTCTCTGCGGCCCCCTGCTCGGAGATGCCCTGAATCGAAGCGATGTCTGAAGTTATGTCTTGGGTTCTCATTGCCAGGATAACCTTATCCGATTTTTGACAAGCTCGCCTCGCGGCCGCCCCTTGACCGGGGGAGTTTGCAGGTCGGCCGCCTCACCCGCAGAAGATTAAACAACGATGTCCAGAATCAGCAAGCTGAATATCCGCAGGCATATAAACCGCAACGTCCGGGGTATGGACCGGCTGGAGCTGTGGCTGCTCTCGGCGATCGTGACTATCCTGACGGTCAGGCTCTTTCTCGAAATCACGGGCTATCCGCAGGTGGGCAGCAGCACACTGCACATCGCTCACGTGCTCTGGGGCGGACTGCTCATGGCCGTAGGCATGATCGTCCTCTTCACTTTCGTGGGCAAATCGCTCGAGGCCTTCGGCGTCTTTGCCGGCGGCATCGGCTTTGGCCTTTTCATCGATGAAGTAGGCAAGTTCGTCACCCAGGACAACGACTATTTCTTCCAGCCTTCCGTGGCTATCATGTACACGGTCTTCATCTTCCTCTACATGGCCGCCCGCTGGGTGCTTACCTCTTCACACTATTCGCAGACCGAGTACCTGGTGAACTCCATCAACGAGATGCGGGAGATCCCCATCGGCAAGGCGACTGAAGAAGAAAAAAAACTGATCCTCTTCACGCTGGGAAATAGCGATTCGAACGATCCGCTGGTACGCGAGCTCAAGCAGGTCATGAATAACTTCAAACCTGACACCGAGGGCCAGCTCGGCCTTTTTGTCCGCTGGCGGGACGGTTTCTACCGGCAATACCGCAACCTCGCCTGCAAGAGCTGGTTCACCAAGGCGATCGCCGCGTTCTTCATCATCCAGTTCGTGGGTTCGGTGAGCGTGGTCCTGACGCTGATGTTCGACCTGGGCGCGGTGCTCGACCAGCTGGAATCATTTGGCTTCTCCGACTGGGCGATCCTGGCCTCCAACATCATCTCCGCGATCTATATCGCCTGGGGGGTCTTCCTGCTGAGGCGCTCAAGGCTCAGGGCTTACAACATGTTCGAACGGTCGATCCTGGTGCAGCTCTTCCTGGGACAGTTGTTCCTGTTCTACAAAGACGAATTCGGCGCCGTTCCCGGGTTCATTTTCTATATCCTTTTGCTGCTGGCGATCCGCTTTGTCATCCAGCGGGAAAATAAGGAAGTCATCGGCACCGCAATTGCATCCGGGGTGCCAATGGACTAGGATGCTTTCAGATTTTCAGGGGCAAATCGTGATGCGTGATCAGGAGATTCCGACCGTGAAAATTCTGCTGGTACAACCGCCGCAGTTTGGAAAACCCGGCTTCAACAAGATTGCATTCGTGGAACCTCTCGGTCTCGAAATGGTCGCCGGCGCCCTGCTTCCCAGTCATGAAGTCCGCATCCAGGATATGCGCGTCGATGACAAGCTGGAACGGGCCATATCCGATTTTCGTCCGGACGCCGTCGGCATCAGCTGCAGCTTCACCATCGATGTCTACCGGACCCGCCGCATAGCCAAGACCTGCAGGACCAGCGGCGTTCCCTTCATTTTCGTGGGCGGGCTTCATGCCTCGCTCAATCCGCCCGATTTCGAGGATCCCGCCATCGACTGCATAGTCGTGGGCGAGGGCGAATCCGGCGGCCGGGAGCTGATCGCCGCCCTTGAGGGCGGCATCGACCTTCACGGCGTGCCAGGGCTGGTGCTCAATACGGAGGGCGGGCAGGTCTTCACCGGCCAGCGGGAGAGAACCAAAGATCTGGACGAACTGCCGTTCCCGGCCCGAGAGCTTGTGACCGGCAAGGGCCGCGGCCGTTACTTCTTTAATTTCTGGAAGCCGCTGGCCACGCTTGAAACTGCGCGCGGCTGCCCCCACCGCTGTAATTTCTGCAGCGTCTGGACGTTCTTCCATGGGCGCTGCACCACCAAGAGCCCCGAACGCGTCGCTGACGAGCTCAGCAACCTGAGAGAAAAATATGTGCTCATCACGGATGACAATTTCCTGCTGAGCGTCAAACGCGCCTCGAGGATCGCGGAGATCATAAAGGAGCGCGGCATTGCCAAGATTTATTCCTTCCAGGCGCGGAGTGATACGATCGTGAAACATCCCGAGATCGTCTCCCAATGGCGGGAGATCGGGCTGCACCACGTCTTTATTGGTTTCGAGAGCCTGAATGAAGAGGAGCTCAAAGCGGTCAACAAGAAGAATTCCGTACAGACGAACGAAGAGGCGCTGCGGATAGTCCACGAACACGACATCTCGGTCACGAGCGCTTTCATCGTCAATCCCGACTACGGCCACAAGGAGTTCTCGCGGTTGCGCGAATACATAGCCCGACATCATATCTCCGTCCCGCAGTTCACCGTGTTGACGCCGCTGCCGGGCACGAACCTGTTCAAGGAGATCGAGAACAATATCCTCACCAAGAATTGCGAGATGTATGACTTCCTGCATTCGGTGCTGCCAACCAGGCTCGAGCCCCGTGAGTTCTACAAGGAATTCGCCAGCCTCTACGGTTCGGCCTACATCAACTCCGGCGTGCTCAAACGCCGGGCGGTGCCGCTGATGAAGGGGCTGGCCACCAGACGCCTCAGCATCGGACACCTGCGCCGGATCCTGCACTCGGCGCGAGAGTTCGCCGATGGCTCCAACTACCTCAAACCCCTCAGGGGCAAGTCCGCCGGTCACCCCGGTGAGGCCGGTTAGCCGCAAATCACCTACGTGAGCGGCGCCCAGTCCATGGACAAGGCCCTGGAAGCAGTCGCGGACGCCCTCGGCAAGGAAAAGCGCGCGCTCATCACCTGTCATGTGAAGCCCGACGGCGACGCCCTGGGATGCCTGATCGCCACGCATCGCGCCCTGTCACAGCTGGGCGCTGACAGCATCATGTACCTGGCCGACGCCGGCTCGATCGCTCCCGAATATCAATGGCTGTCGGGACTGGACGAAGCGGTGTGCGGCGAGGCGCCCGCGGACTCGGCTTCCCGTACGCTCGTGGCTGTCGACTGCGGCAACGCCGAGCGCATCGGCAATGACGACCTGGTCAAGGCCGCGCCCAGGATCATCAACATCGACCACCATTCCGACAACTCCCGGTTCGGGGGTCTGAACCTGGTGGTCGGCAACGCCAGCTCGACGGCGGAGATACTATATTTCATCCTCAAGAAGATGGGCGTCGAGATAACGGCGGAGATGGGCGAGGCCCTCTATACCGGGATCCTGGTCGACAGCGGCCGCTTTCAGTATTCCTCAGCCACGGCGACTACTTTTCGGGTGGCGGCGGACCTCATCGCCGCCGGCGTAGACCATACCGCCATCTTCCGGCACGTATATGAGACCGTGCCGCTGGCCAAAACCAGGCTTCTCTGCCGGCTGCTGACAAACATGACCATTGCCTGTGACGGCCGTCTGGCCATCGGTATCCTCGACCATAGCGATTTCGAGTCAGCCGGCGCCACCGACGGCCTCACCGAAGGCCTGGTGGATAACCTCAGGTCCATAGACGGCGTCGAGGTGGCTGCGCTGATATACGCCCGGTCGGCCGCCGGCAACGAACCCGGCCGCTCAGGGGCGGGCCAGCCGCTCTACCGAGTCAGCCTTCGCTCGTCATCCGAGAAGCAGAACGTGCAGAAGATAGCCAAGGGAAAAGGCGGCGGCGGACACCGGCAGGCTTCGGGCTTCACCGCCGAAGGCGAAACGACTGACGAAATCATGGCTTACCTCATCGAGAGCGTCTGCCCCGCCCGCGATAATGGTTAGGATTATTTCGCCTCAGGGTACAAATTCATGTTGGAACGACCGAGGCTATATATATCCCTTGTTTGATTATTCCACTGAAGAACCATGTGATGTCCCGTGAAGATAGCAATGCTCGCTCCCCCCTGGATCAAAATCCCGCCAGCCGGCTATGGCGGCATCGAATGGGTCGTACATTATCTGACCGAGGAGCTGGTTAAGCGGGGAAACGATGTGACCCTCTTCGCCACCGGCGATTCGACCACGACGGCAGATCTGGTGTCGGCCTTTGACGAACAGATGCCCGACCGCATCGGCGTGACCCTTTACGACGTCCAGCACGTGGCCAACTGCATGAGGCACGCAGGCGATTTCGAGGTGATCCACGATCACAGTGGTTTCGCCGCCGTGGCCTTTGCCGAATTCATCGATGCGCCGATCGTACATACCCTGCACGGGCCCTTCACGCCAGATACCTGCCGTTTCTACAGCAGTTTCCGGAATTCCGCCCACTACGTCAGCATCAGCGATTACCAGCGAAGCTGCTGCCCCAACCTCCAGCACACCGGCACTGTCTACAACCCGATCGATATACAGGGCTGGCCTTACCGGGGTAAGGATGAAAAGGAAGACTACGTGCTGGCCTTCGGCCGGATCTGCGCCGACAAGGGCTTCCACACCGCCATCGAAGTGGCCAAGAGCGCTGGCGAGAAACTGGTCATAGCCGGCACTGTCCAGCATCAGTACCGCGATTACTATGAAACCCTGATCAAGCCCCACGTGGACGGCGAGCAGGTAAAGTTCGTCGGCGAGGTGAGCCTGACTGAGAAATGGAACCTGTTCTCGAAGGCCAAGGCGTTCCTTTTCCCCATCCAGTGGCCGGAGCCGTTCGGGCTGGTAATGATCGAGGCCATGGCCGCGGGAACGCCCGTCATCGCCTTTCCGGAGGGCTCGGTGCCCGAAGTCGTGGCCGACGGGGTCAGCGGTTTTCTGGTCGATGACGCACGCGAAATGGTCGAGGCGCTGGGGCGCCTGGATGAAATCGACCCGGCCGCCTGCAGGGAATATGTACAGGAGAAATTCAGTGTCAGCAAATGCGCGGACGGTTACGAGCATGTCTACCAAAAAGTCGTCGGGAGTTAACGTTCTTGTAGGAGCAAGGCCCTTGCGCTATAATTGACGGCGCTTAAGCCTCTCGCAGGGGCTTTTTTTCAGTCATGATAGACCTTCAACAAAAGCCATGGGTTTGATTCCGCACCGCGGGCAGCACTACAGGAAACCGGCGCTCTGGAAGAGAATCCTGAAGTGGTCGATTCTCTCGCTCCTGGTGATCATTCTCACGGCCGGAATCGCGGGCTTCATCTTCGTTTATCACACCCTCGGCAAGATCGGGCTCAACACCGAAGTCGTCTACGAAGCCAAGCAACAGCTGGACATCCCGCCCCCCGACGAACCTGAGAATATCCTCGTCATGGGAGCTGATTCAGACCCTGACGGCACCGCCAAGCGTTCCGACACCATGATGCTCATCCGCGTCAATCCCAACGGCGATTGTGTGTCGATCCTTTCCATTCCCAGGGATACCTATGTCGATATACCCGGAGTGGGCAAGGACAAGATCAACTCGGCCTACGCCATCGGCGGCGCGCCGCTGGCGATCCAGACGGTCCGCAACCTGACCGACCAGCCGATCCATCATTTCGTGGTCCTCGATTACAACGGCTTCAAGCAGGCTGTCGACGCTCTCGGGGGCGTTTACGTGGATGTGGACCGGCGATACTTCAACGACAACAGCGATGCCGCCTGGGGCCAGTCATACGAACCCATCGACGTGCAGCCCGGCTATCAGAAAATGGACGGAGAGAACGCGCTCTCATACGTGCGTTTCCGGCACACCGACAGCGACTTCGTCCGCATCTCCAGGCAGCAGCTGTTTATCAGCGATGCCAAGGCGCAGTCACTCAACTGGGGCAATCTCACCAAGATCCCCGAGCTGGCTGACGTTTTTGCCAGCAATACCACTTCCGACATCGGCCGCAGCGACCTGCTTTCCCTGACCAAGTTCATCCTCGGGCTCAGCCGAGACCGCATCCAGCAGAGCCAGATTCCCGTGATCGACAGCAACACCTCGGGATCCGAATACGTGTCCGTGGATAAACAGAAGTTTTCCGGGGTTCTCGATGCTTTCGTTAACCCTTCGTTCGAGGCGCCGGCGCCCCTGACGCCGGGATCGCCACCGCCTGCCCAGGTGCCCGGCGACGCCACCAAGAAGCTGTCGATCGAGATCCTCAACGGCAGCGGCCAGGACGGCTACGCCAGCACCCTGGCGGCCCTGCTTACGCAAAAGGGCTGCACTTCGGTGGCGGCAACCGGCGACGCCAACAACAACTACGAGGAGAACCAGGTCTACTACCGCGACGGAAACCAGGCGGCCGCCAACGAGCTGGCAACGCTGCTCAAGCCGGCCAAGGTCTCACCGATGCCCCCGGACATGACCACCAAATCGCAGATACTTGTGGCGGTAGGCAGCAGCTTCGCCGGCCAGCTGACAGAAAAACAGCCGGAGGTGGCCGCGCCCACGCCCGGGCTACACTTCGAAACCGATTCCGAGACCGGCCACCGCAGCTGGCAGGCCGCATCGCTTCAGCTTCCTTTCCAGATAGAAAAACCGGCCAATTTCCCGTCTGAATTCGATTACGCCGACTTCCATCCGTATGAGATCGATACCGGCGACGGCACCAAGCCGGCGCTGAAAGTGGTCGCCGAAGACCAGAACGGCGAGAGTTGGGGTATCATGGAGACAACGTTCGTGAACGCACCGCTGCTGGACAAGCCGACAGTCGAGCGCGACATCGGCGGCAAGACCTACCGGTTCTATTACAATGGCGACAAACTCCGGAACCTTTCCTGGCAAGACGGAGACGTCGTCTACTGGCTAAGCAATTCCCTGCAGGGATCACTCAGTGAGGACACCATGATTCAGCTGGCAACATCCTTCAAGCCCGTATGAGCGCTCCGGACAAAACCAGCATCGGCATGATCGGGATCGGTTATGTCGGCCTGGTCACCGGAACCTGCCTGGCGGAACTGGGAAACAACGTCGTCTGCATGGATATCGACGCCGAGAAGATCGAGGCATTGAAGGAAGGGCAGATACCCATCTACGAGCCGGAGCTGCCCGAGCTCATTCTCAAGAACCGGGACCGCATGACCTTCACCACCTCGCTCGCCGACATCTTCGAGCGCTGCGAGATAATTTTTATCGCCGTTGACACGCCGCCGACCTTTACCGGTGACGCCGACCTGAGCCGCGTCTTCGCTGTCATGTCGGAGCTCCCGGGGCTCTCCAACGAGCATCATGTCCTGGTCATGAAGAGCACGGTGCCGGTCGGCACGGGCCTGAAGATCAGCTCGGAGCTGGCGAGGCAGGAGATGTCAAATATCGACTACGTATCAAATCCCGAGTTCCTGCGCGAAGGCTCGGCCATCCATGATTTCCTGAATCCCGATCGCGTAGTCATCGGCTCGCGCGATCCCGAGATCGGTGAGAAGGTCGCCAGGCTCTACAGGAACATGAAAGCTCCTATTCTCAAGACCAATATTCCCACGGCGGAAATGATCAAGTACGCTTCCAACGCCTTCCTGGCAACCAAGATCTCGTTTATCAACGAGATCGCGAATGTCTGCGAGGAAGTCGGCGCCGACGTCTGCGTCGTCGCCGACGGTATGGGGCGCGACAGCCGCATCGGCAAGCACTTCCTCAATGCGGGCATCGGTTTCGGCGGTTCCTGTTTCCCCAAGGACGTCACCGCGCTCAAGCAGATAGCCGGCAATTCAGGCTACCACTTCCAGCTGCTGACGGCGGTGATCGAAGTGAACGAACTGCAGAAGCGGCGAGTGGTGAACAAACTCCAGAAGCACCTGGGGACGCTCACGGACAAGACCATCGCCCTGCTGGGGCTGGCTTTCAAACCCAATACCAGCGACCTGCGCGAGGCTTCTTCGATCGTGCTGGCCTCGAGGTTGCTGGGCGACGGCGCCCTGGTCAAGGCCTATGACCCGGTTGCGATTCCTTACGCGGCCAAGGCCGTGAGGGGAATCCTGCTGTGCGACAACATCCTCTCCGTGGTCAAGGACAGCGACGCCGTGGTGCTGGTGACCGAGTGGGGTGAGTTTGCCGAGCTGCCGCTGGAAGAGATGAAGAAAGTCATGCGCCGTCCCCTCATCATCGACGGCCGCAACTTCCTCGATCCGCACAAGGTCCGGGCCGCCGGTTTCACTTACGAGGGCATCGGCCGGGTTTAACCCGGCCCCGACAAAACCCGGCAGCAATTGATTCCCGCCAGCGGTTAGTTTCGCCGGCACCGCCGCGGGTTACAATAAATTATGGCGACTTCCCTCAAGAACGAACTCCTGGCGGCGCTTCTCGCACGTGACGATGAGCGCATCGCCGAGCTGGCCGTAAACGACAAACGCACCTTCGCCAAGCTGATCGCCATGGCATACAAAAAGGATGAACTGCTGTGCTGGCGGGCTATCGAGGCCATGGGAGCTGCGGCCGGAGCCGTGGCCGCCGATGACCAGGCCGCGGTCCGCAACGTGGCGCAGCGCATCCTCTGGTCGGCGCGTGAGGAGTCGGGCGGCATGGGCTGGAGCGCTCCGGAGCTGCTTGCCGAGATCGTCATCGCCGCGCCCAGGTCCTTCCCGGATATCCCGCCCATCATCATCTCGCTGCATTCCGAGGATGAGGAAAAAGTATTTTTGAAAGGTGTGCTCTGGGCCGCGGGCAGGATGGGGGAAGCCGGCATCACCGATATCGCCGGCAGCGATGAACTGATCGTGCGGTCGCTGGCGCACGAGGATCCTGAGGTGCGCGGGCTGGCCGCCTGGGCTGCGGCCCGGACCGGTGTGAATGCCGGGAAAGAGCTTGCCGCGATAGCTGGAGACGAGGGCGGACTTTCGATATATGAGGACGGTCAGCTTGTCGGCACTACCGTAGGCAGGCTGGCGCAGGCGGCGCTGGCTGCGGCCGGATCGAACCGTTCGCGCCGGCGGCACACTCGCGTGTCACGCGGGCCGGTGCTCGAGACCTAGAACTTGATCGAGCCTTCGCGCACGACCGTTCCCGGATAGACCCGGATATGGTTGGTGAGGATGTTCTCGCCCTCTACCCGGGCGCCTTCCCCGACGATAGCCCCGCCGTTGACGATGGTGCCGGCTCCCACCGAGGCGCCGCGGGCGATTATGCTGCGGCGCACCAGGACGTTCTCGCCCACGGTGCAGCCTTCCTGCACGACTGATTCCTCGATGACGCTGCCTGCGGCGATGGTGCAGCCGGGGCCTACGATGGCCATGCGGCCTACCCGTGCTCCCGACTTGATGGTGCAGCCCGCGCCGATGATCACCGGCGGCACCAGCTTGGCGCCATTTTCGAGAGTGACGTCCCCCTGCAGGCAGACGAAATCCTCATCCAGGCATTCGGCGATGCTGGTCTCGACGTTCATCTCGAGGATGTCGTAGTGAGCCTGAAGATACTTTTCCGGGGTACCGATGTCCATCCAGTAGGAATCGCTGGGAAACCCATAAAGGCCGTTGCCCACCAGCCTTGGGAACACGCCCCGTTCGAATGAATACTCGACGCCCTCAGGAATGAGATCAAAGACCTCGCTGCGCAACACGTAGGTCCCGGCGTTGATCAGGTTGGTGTTGATCTGGTCCCAGCTGGGCTTCTCGACGAATCCCAGCACGCTGCCGTCATCGCTTGTACGGACCAGGCCGTAGGCAGTCGGGTCTTCCACGGGAGTGAGCGCCAGGGTGCCGACCGCTTTTTTCTTTTCATGGAACGCGATCAGCTTCTTCAGGTCGAGGTCGGTGAGGATGTCACCGTTAAGGACCAGGAAGTCCCCGTCGCGAACGTGCGCTTCGACATTCTTGACCGCGCCCGCGGTGCCCAGAGGCTTGTCCTCAGTGACATAGGTGACCTTAAGGCCGAAATCAGAGCCATCTCCGAAATACGACTTGATGCCGTCGGGGAGATAGCCCATGGAAAAAACGACCTCACTGATGCCGTTATCCCTCAGCCGGTCCAGAACGTAAGAGACAAAAGGCTTATTGGCCAGGGGCACCATCGGTTTTGGCGTTCCCAGCGTGAGGGGGCGCAGGCGCGTGCCCTGGCCGCCGACGAGTATGACTGCTTTCAAAAGTCCTCCCTGCGGAATGGGATCAGTGACAGGAACCGCGGGGCTCGAGAAGGATCGGGTAGCGCGGCAAGCCTATCAAGATTAGACAGCGATGGTGGCACTGTCAACCGCGGCCCGCCGGTCCCACGCGGAGTTTCAGGCGACCGCATAATCAAGGTAGCGCTTCCAGGAGCCGTGAATCTCGCCGACAGCCATGATCACTAAGGCGAGAGGGTCAGGAGGGCGGGGATTGCTGCGCAGGCGCATATTGGCTTCAGATGGCAGCCGGTTGCCCTTTCGGGCGTTGCAGAGGGCGCATGAGGCGACCATGTTCTCCCAGTTGCTGTCGCCGCCGCGGCTGCGGGGAATGACGTGGTCGATGGTCAGGTGAGTGCCCGAACCGCAATACTGGCAGCGATGGTTGTCGCGGGCCAGCACCGCCCGGCGCGACACCCGCCGGCGGTCTCCGCGGGGGACGCGCACATAGTAGCTCAGTTTGATCACATTCGGGAGGGGGAAAGCGTTCTCGGCAGAGTGAAACATCCGGCCAGACATCTCGACCGCCTCGGCTTTTTGCTTGAGCATGAGCACGATGGCCCTGCGGGCGGTGCAGACGTTGAGCGGTTCATAGGTTGCATTGAGCACCAGTACCTTATCGCTCATAAACAGTGCGTTCCTTTGAAGCTGCGCAGATCAACTGGAAAAATTGTAGACCCCGGGGGCGAAAGTATCAAGAAAAGGTACGGCAGACAGTCCCCGGGCGGGACCCGCTCGGGCCCCGCCCGGGACCCGCAGCAGAACCGAAACAGGCCGGCGGTCATAGTGTTAGAATCAGACAATGAGCGATCCCAGCCTATTTAACCTGCAAAATGGGGATGTTCCCCCGGCTCCGCGGCCGGACGCTCCTCTGGCTTACCGCATGCGCCCGAACTCCCTGGAAGAATTCGCCGGCCAGGAAGAGATACTGGCCCCGGCTAGCGCCCTGAGGCGAGCCATCGAGGCCGACAAACTGCCTTCGATGATCTTTTTCGGCCCCCCGGGGATCGGCAAGACCACCCTGGCGATGATCATCGCCAGCAAGACCAAGGCTAATTTCCGCCAGGTGAGCGCCGTCAGTTCGGGTGTGGCCGACCTGCGCAAGGTCTTTGCCGAGGCCGAGGACGAACTGAAATACCGCGGCCGTTCCACGGTCCTTTTTGTCGATGAGATCCACCGCTTCAGCAAAGCCCAGCAGGACGCCCTGCTGCCCGTAGTGGAGAGCGGCGTGGTCACCCTCATCGGCGCCACGACCGAGAACCCCTATTTCGAGGTCATCGGGCCGCTGATATCGCGATGCGAACTCTATGAGTTCCTGCCACTGTCGCAATCAGAATTAATACGCCTCGTCAGCCGGGCCCTGCATGACAGGGAGCGCGGGCTCGGCGCCACTGGCCTCGAGCTAGATGAGGCCGGGCTCGACGCAATCGCGGCAGCGAGCGGCGGCGACGCCCGGGCGGCGCTGATAGTCCTGGAGAGCGCTGCCGACCTGGCGCCCCCCGGCCACAAGGGTGTCATCCCGCTGGAAGTCGTCGAGGAGGCGATTCACCGCAAACCTGTGTTTTATCAAAAAGGCGGCGACCTTCATTACGACGCCATCTCTGCCTTCATCAAGAGCATGCGCGGCAGCGACCCTGACGCCGCCATCTACTGGCTGGCGATCATGCTGACCGGCGGCGAGGATCCCAAGTACATCGCCCGCCGCATGATGATCTTCGCCTCCGAGGACGTCGGCAACGCCGATCCGCAGGCTCTGGTCGTAGCCACTTCGGTAACCAGGGCGGTCGAGTTCGTCGGCCTGCCGGAGTGCCAGCTGAACCTGGCTCAGGGGGTCACATATCTGGCACTGGCCCCCAAGAGCAACGCCTCATGCCGCGCCATCGGGGCCGCCATTAAAGACGTGGAACAGGAGGGCACGCGCCGGCCCCCGAAAGACCTGCGCGATTCCCACTATCCGGGAGCAAAGAAGCTCGAACACGGCAAGGGATACAAGTATCCGCACAGCTATCCCGAAGCGGTAGTCAAGCAGGATTACCTTCCCCCGGGAGTCGAAAAACGAGATTATTATGAGCCCACTGAGCGCGGGTTTGAGAAAGAGTTATCCCGGAGACTTAATGAATTGAGGAAGGCGACCGGACATATTTCCTGATTTCCTTCCATTCGACCGACACTGATAATAAGATGAAGACCCCTTATTGACGTTGGAAGGATGATCCTGATGGCAAAGTTTTCCCGCTTACTTCTTGGTGGAATTTTTAGCGCCGGCGTTGCATATCTGTTTTCCCGCAAGGATGTCAGGCGCAGATTGCTGGGAGGCGGCCAGGCACAGCTTCCGGCAGCCGGAGAGACCCCGTACGGTCCATCCACGGCAACAGTGACGCCTGCCCCAGCGCCGACCGTCACTCCTCAGCCAACGGCGCCTCAGGCCGCGCCCGCGCCTCAGGCCGCCACCGCACAACCGGCGGCCACGCCCGCAGCTGCTACGTTCACTCCCGAAGCTACGCCCGCTGACCTCGAAAGCCGGATCGAGGAAACCAGGAGGCAGGTCCAGGAGACTCTCGGTGAAACCGCGGCTCCTGAAGCCGAAGAACAAGTGGCTGCCGTCACCGAGACTGCTGCCGACGTCGCTGAAACAGCGGCGGCCGAAGAAGCAGTAGAAGAAGGTCCGGTCGAAGAAGGTCCGGTTCAGGGAGCGCCAGTCGAGGAAGCACCCGTCGAAGAAGCCCCCGGAGCCGCGGGTCTGGAAGCCATCGTCGAGGAATCTTCAGCGATAGAAAAACAGGCAGGGGAAGAGCCCGTGGCTGAAACTGAGGAACCAGCGGCGGAAGAAGCCCCCGAGCTCATCGTAGAAGAGACTATCGAGGTCGTGGAATTCTCTGACCTGAACACGCCGGCCGAGGGCGAACCATCTTTAGAAGGAACAGGCACGGAACCAGAGACCGCCAGCAAAGAAGAAGCGCCGGCTCCGCCGGATGAAAAGGCGGCCGGCGGTCCGGCCCCCTCACAGATCGACCGTGACGAGATGCGCCGCCGCATCGATGAGACGCGCGCGCGGCTAAAAGCAAAAGCATTTGACGCCATGGTCAGTGGTGAAACCTTCATCGAGCCTGAAGCGGCCGAGAGCAGCCTGGAGAAAAAGCACGATGCCGGCGTGTCGGTCGAGAAGGACCTCGAAGACCAGATCGACAAGTCCCTGAAAGAACAGGACTAACCGCGCATCGGCTCCGAAGCCGGACGTAGCACCCGTCGAAGGCGTGGTGAGATCAGCGGTCGGCGGCCTGGGGTTCGTCCAGCGGCCGCCGAAACAGGTTCTGCAGTTGGGGCCAGCTGACGTCGCCGCTCCCGTCAACGACCTCAAGAAATCCTTTCACCTTGGCATCTAGATTGTCTATGTGATGCAACACCAGCGCCTCGGCGCTCTGCGGCCGTTTGGGCGCCCCCCATTCCAGCTCCCCGTGATGGCTGATCATCGCATGGATGAGATCGAGTTCCTTGTCCCTGGGAAAATCATTCAGCGAACGGATCCGTTCTTCCACCAGCCGCTGCCCAAGAAGCACGTGGCCCAGCAGCCGGCCCTCGCGGCTGTAACGTATGCGGCCCTCGCAGACGAACTCATCGACCTTGCCGATGTCATGAAGCAGCGCGGCAGTGATAAGAAGATCGCTGTTCAGCCGCGGATGCTGGATGGTCACATGCTGGCAGAGAGTCGCCACCGAGACCGTATGCTCGATGAGGCCGCCCAGATAAGCATGATGCGAGCGCGTGTCGCCGGGAGCGCGGCGGAACCGTTCCATGAAATCCTCGGCCTCGAAGAAGGATCTCAGCAGGCGGGAGAAATCGGGATCGAAAACTTCGGTGAGAAAATAGTTCAGATAACCGGTCAACTCTTCGCTGTCGCGAAATGAACCGGGGAGGAAGTCACGCTGATCGACCTTGCCGGCCGCGGCGGTTTCGGCGCTGGTGATCACCATCTGCGGCCGCTGTCGATAATCCTCGACCCTGCCGCGCAACCGCACGAAAGAATCCGGCTTAAGCCGCCGTGATATCTCTTCGGCGCCATCCCAGACGCGAGCATCCATGACGCCTGTGCGGTCACTGACTTTCAGCGCCAGGTAGGGCTTGCCGGTCCTGGCCTTGCCCAGCCGCATGTCCCGCAGATAGTAGATATCGTCAACAGCCGCACCGGCGGCCAGGTCTGAGAGAAACTGGTTTTTTCGCCTTCCCCGGGTAAGTGCGTTTGCGGCGCCGTCATTCATGGGCCGATTCTAGCACAGCTCCCGGAGACCTTTATTCCTTCAGACGGCGGGCGCCGCCTTTACTTCGTCGGGGTGGCGTTCAGACAGCGGGCACGGGCACGTGGCCGCCCAGACTCCAGGCGCGGCTTCTCTCGCTAGCCCTGCCGGCGCCCAGAGGGTTCCTGAACATGACCGTGCCGCAATCGATGCAGACACCGCTGAACTCGCCTGCCGGCAAAGGCACACTGGTGCCGCACCAGGAGCATGGAAGCTCCATGGACCCGATTCTTCGAACCTTCAACTCAGTCGCTGCTGTCACCGGCATGATTACCTCTCCTTTAAACTTGTCAGGAAAAACGATTCACTTATTTTCTCCACCTGCCTTTGTTATCCTTTAGGGGAATTTATTTTTCAGCAACGTGAAAGGCGGGGAGATGCAACAGGCTATTTTAACTTCACCCAAGATTTCTTGCGGGCATTGCAAGATGACTGTGGAAAGCGCTGCTGGCTCACTGGCGGGAGTCGACTCGGTCGACGCCGACCCGGAAACCAAGAAAGTGGAAGTCACTTTCGACGAGAGCCAGGTAACGATCGAGGAGATAAAGAAGGCGATCGAAGCTGCCGGTTACCCCGTAGAGTAGACCTTCGGGTGCCCGGCCGGGGGAATCCGCGGGGGGTATTTAGTCCTCGACGCGGGTGATGATGACGCGGCGGAAGGGCTCCCTGCCCTCGCTGGCCGTCTCGATGCCTTCGCGCTCCTGAAGATGGATGTGGATGATCCGCCTTTCGGCGGCGCTCATCGGCTTCATCTCGTATTCCAGCTTGCCCTTCATGACTTCACCGGCGGCACGGTCGGCAAGCGAGCGCAATACTTCTTCTCTGCGGTCGCGGTAATCCTCGGCGTCGATGATCACGCGCTTGCGGCCTTCGAGCCCGCGGTAGACGATGATGTTGGCAAGATACTGCACGGCGTCCAGGGTTGAGCCGTGCCTGCCGATGAAGAGCCCCAGGTCGTCACCGATGAGGTCTGCCATCAGCTCCTCGCCCCGATCGGAAACGTTGACGGTAGCTTCAAGCCCAAGGGACCCGGCTACCTTTTCCAGCAGTTCGCGAAGACGCGCCTCTGCTTCCGGGGATGGCTCGGGTGCGGGGCCGCCCTCTTCGGAATCGGCGCCTGATGATGCCATGCCCGAGGATTCGCCCGCGCTCTCGCCGACCCGGGCGCCTCCTGATTCCGCACCTGTCAACCGCGCCTCGACGCGGGCCATGGCCGTTCCCATTCCGAAAAATCCTTTTGACCCTTCAGAGATGACCTCGAACTCTACCTGATCCCATTCGCAGGAACCGGCGATCTCTTCCAGATTCGCGAAGGCGTCTGTCTCGGCCTCCGCCATGGTCTTGCCTTCACCTACGGCTCTTAGTTCTTCATCGCCGTTTCTTTTTTGATTTTCCTCCACCTTTGCCTCCGGTCTTCTTGGCCGCAGCCGGTTTGGTCTCGGTCAGCTTGGCCGAAACCGACGGTGCGGCGATCACTTCCATGGGTTCTTCCCGGGCTTCCCGGATCGCGATGATCCGCTTAACGACCAGCTGCTGGCCGATGGTCCAGATGTTCGTCGTCACCCAGTAGATCAGAACCGCCGCGGGGAAGCTTCCAAACAGGAAAAATACGCCGATGCCGAGTGGCATCAGGATCATCATGATCTTCTGCGATTTGTCTACGGCTGTTGTCAGCAACAGACTCGAGAACAGCTGCGTGGCCATGTAAAAGAGAACGAGCAGCTGGCTCGATGCGTTGATGCCTTGTGTGGCATCACCGCCACTGATCCAGAGGAAAGCGTTGTTGTCGGGAAACGGGTGGATCTTGATCATGTAATAGAGCGAGATGAAGATCGGCATCTGGATTATCAGCGGCAGACAGGAGCCAAAGGGGTTGACCTTGTTCTCCTTGTAGAACTTCATCATCTCTTCGTTGAGCTTTTGCTTGTCGTCCTTGTACTGGGCCTGCAGCTCCTTGATCTTGGGCTGCAGCTTCTGCATGGCCCGCATCGACGTAAACTGCTTCACGGTCAGCGGTATGAGGATGATGCGCACGATGATCGTAAGGATGATGATCGATATCGCCCAGGAGACGCCGAGGCTGGAGTGGATTCCCTCGAGGAGCGAGCGCAGGGGATCGACGATGAAGCTCAGGCGATCATACATGGGAATGCTTCCTTGCGTGATCGTGACAGGCGCCGGTGGCAGATTTCAAAACGTGATCGCGGGCTCCGTCGGAGCGCTTCTTCACCGGATCGTGGCCGCCGAGCGAGAAGGGGTTACATCTGAGGATCCGCCATGCGGACATGGCCGCGCCCCGGAAGATGCCCCATTCGCGGAAAGCCTGGATGGAGTATTCGGAACAGCTTGGGTAATATTTGCAGCGTTGGGGAATCAGCGGCGACACGAACCTCCGGTAGAGGCCGATCACCGCAATCGGTATCTGTTTCAAGTCAGTCGGTTTCCTGTATCAGGTTAGCCCGCCGGAAAAGGTCATCGATCATGGCAACGACCTCTTCATGCCCGCTCTTTTCTATGAAGCCGGGCAGCCCATGGCGGGCGATAATTACGTAATCGTATTCGGCGGCGACCCGATCCTGGCACTCGCGGAAGACCTCTTTCAGCACCCGCTTGACCTGGTTGCGCACGACGGCGCCGCCTACTTTCTTGGAGACGGACACGCCCAGCCTGGGGCCATCGTCTCCGTTCTCCTCATTGCGCTCGAAGTAGTAGAGCACGGCATGCCTGCCGGCGACCGATTTGCCTGAACGGTAGACCCGCTGGAAATCGGCCGACCTCGTCAGTCGATGCTTTTTATCAACCGGAGCCGTGGCGGCACCTATGCCGATAGCCTCTTCCTGCCCTTTGCGCGCCTGCGTTTAATGACACGGCGTCCGGCCTTCGTGCTCATGCGGATGCGGAAGCCGTGGGTTTTCTTTCTTTTTCTGGTATTTGGCTGATATGTACGCTTCAAGAAAAAATCCTTTTTCGGTTAGACCGACCATGTAGTATACAGACAGTTTTTTAGTAAAGTCAACAAGCGCCGGAGGCCGCCGAACCGCTTGCCGTAAGGAACTGTGGATAATGTGGATAACTCCACAATACCGCATCCTTATTGACCTTGCGAGGGTTGACATTCCTTGGCCTTTTAAATCCTACAAAAAAAGTCGATTAGGCTCTTTTTGATAGAAATGCCTGCAAATGGGGCTAAAGCAAATGATGTTGGTTTCATTGATGGCTTTGCCAGGTTACTTTGCACTTTCCCGGGAAGGCCTCCCTGTTCACATTCACTCCCGGAAATGGTTTTCCACAAAGAGGACCATCTTTTCATATTTGATAGGTTTTCGGGCGGGTTTTTCAGAGGTATGACTCGCTACGGAAACTGAGGTAGCGGCTCTCGGCCACGATGAGGTGATCGAGGACCTCGATGCCCAGCAGCCGGCCGGCCTCGACCAGGCGGGCGGTCAGGTTGAGGTCCTCCCGGCTGGGGGTCACGTCGCCGGAGGGATGATTGTGCGCCAGGATTATAGCGGCGGCGCCCCGGGTGATCGCCGGCCTGAACACCTCCCGGGGGTGGACTATGTTGGCGTTGAGGCTGCCCACGGAGACGATCTCCTCGTGAATGACGACGTTGCGGGCGTTGAGGTAGAGGGCGAGGAAATGCTCGCGGTCGGCCGACCTGATGGCGCCGGCGGCCCGGCAGGCGTCCCTGGGCGAGCGGATGGATCTGTCGCCGTCGTCCGGCCACAACAGGCGGCGGGCCAATTCGACCGCGGCCGACAGCCTGGCCGCATCGTCGTCGGGGAGGTTACAGCTGGAGCTTATCTCCTCTGAGGTCACCGGCGAGAGAGCCCGTCCCGAGAAGAGCTCGAAGATCTTGTCGCAGAGCCGTGCGGTGCGCGCGTCCGACAGCTCCCAGCCCAGAACCGCCCTGATCAGTTCATGATCGAACATGGCCGTGGCGGGACCGACCGCGGCTTCACGGGTAGTTGATTCAGATGAAATCGAATGCCGGTCTGCGTAAGTCAAAGCAGCTTTATGGCGTGGGTTCGCGCGGGGAAGCAAGAGGGGGAAGAAATCTTATTGAATCTGAGACCTGATGTCAATAACCGGCGCGGCCGGAACGCCAGGTTTATTCAGCCGCCGGCGCGGCCTGGGGCTCGGGCGCCTGGTGGGCCATCTCGCGCAGGATGCGGATCCGCTCCTGGATAGGCGGATGGGTGTCGAACAGGCCCCTCTTCTTGTCGGAGAACTTCTTGATCGGCTGGGCTATGTAAAGATGCGCGGTGGCGCGGTTGGCGACCTCTAGAACTTCCTCGTCGTCAGCTATCTTCTGCAGGGCGTTGGCCAGCCCGTTGGGATTGCGCGTCAGTTCGACGCCGGAAGCATCGGCCAGGTACTCGCGTTTGCGGGAGATGGCCAGCTGCACCATGCGGGCGGCGATCGGGGCCAGGATGGCCAGCACCAGCGCCAGCACTACCAGGATGATGCCCAGCGGACCGCTGTTGTCGTTGCTGCTGCGGCGGCTGCCCCCGAAGAAGCTCCAGCGGAGGAAGAAGTCGGCCATCAGCGCGATGGCGCCGACCATGACCCCTACAAGGGTTGCGAAGAGGATGTCGTAATTGCGCACGTGGGACATCTCGTGGGCGATCACGCCCTGAAGCTCCTCGCGGTTCATCTTGTCCAGCAGGCCCTGGGTCACGGCGATCGAGGAATGCTCGGGATCGCGGCCGGTGGCAAAGGCGTTGGGAGCCGAATCGTCGATGATGTAAACCGACGGCATCGGGTTGCCCGAGGCGATGGACATCTCCTCGACCACGTTGAAGAGCTGGGGGGCGTCGTCATGCGTGACCTGGCGGGCATGGCTGGTCGCCAGCGCGATCTTGTCACCTTTGTAATAACCGGTCAAAGACATGACCACGGCGATGATCACGGCGATGGCCAGTGCGAACCAGCCGACGCCGGTGGCGGCATAACCCACCACATAGCCGAATACGATCAGCACCGCGGTCATGACCACGATCAGCACATAGGAAAGGTGCTTGTTCTTCGATATCTCTTCGTACATCGTCATTTAAACGGCCTCTTGGCTTCGAACGATCGCGCTTCTAGCGCAGGTCGACCTTTACCGGCTCCTTCTCTTCCTCGGGAGCCTCGAAGTATTCCCTGGCCTTGAAGCCGAAAGCGCCGGCGATGACGTTCGACGGGAAGGTCTGGACCTTGTTGTTGAAGGCCATGACCACGTCGTTGTAGAGCTGGCGCGCAAAGGCGATCTTGTTCTCGGTCGAGGTCAGCTCTTCCTGCAGCTGCGACACGTTCTGGTTCGCCTTGAGGTCGGGGTAGTTCTCCGCCACGGCAAAGAGGGACTTCAGGGCGCCGCTTAACATGTTCTCGGCCTTGGCTGTCTCGGCGGGCCCCTGTGCCTGCATGGCCTCGGAGCGTGCCTTGGTGACGTTGGTCAGGACCTCCTGCTCGTAAGACATGTAGTCCTTGACCACTTCCACCAGGTTGGGGATGAGATCGTGCCGCCTTTTGAGTTGCACGTCGATCTGTTTCCAGGAATTGTCCACCTTGTTGCGTGACCGCACGAGGTTGTTGTAGAGAGCGATGAGGCCGCCTACCAGAACCACGGCGATGACTATTATGATTATCGTTGCTACCATTCCGCCTCCTTTCGCCAACCGGGGTTGGCATTGTGGTTCAACCTTTTTCGGAAACAAGGGGCGCTCTCCTCTAAACAGGGGCGCCGTTCCCCATAGTATACCGCTTCCTTGCGGCTGCGGCGGCAAGCCAATAGAATGAATCGTAGCGAAGCTTGCCGGTTAGGAAATGCTCAATACCGGCAACCTTTTATTCTGACGATCGTTTGTTTTATTCCCGGATCCAGGAGGGTTTCCATGGCCATGTGCAGAAGCTGCCGGACGTTCATGCTGGGCGTTGGCCTCGGCGCCACAGCGGGAGTTCTGCTTGCGCCCAAATCGGGGAAGGAAACCAGACAGGAGATCTTCGGCGGCGGCGCTGACATTCTGGCCGAGCCGGGGACCGAGTCGCAGGCTCCCTCTGCCGAGGAGCCGGAATCCTCTGAAGACCTCAAGGCCAAGATCGAGGAGACGCGCGCGCGGCTGAAGGCCGAGATCGAGGCGCAGCAGGAAGGCTAGCCCGCTTGGCCCGAAGCAGTCCATTCTCCTGGTTGCGCGCAATATCGTTGGCGCTTGCGGCCGCCATCTCTCTCACCGCTTACATGCTGTTTGAAGCCCAATGGCTGAAACTCAGGAAAAAGCGCCTGCCGATCGACGGTCTGCCCGCCGGCCTTGATGGCTTAAAGCTCCTGCATATTAGCGATCTGCATGGCGGCGCCCGGGGCCCTGGCGGCAGGGCTATCGCCAAGCTCGCCCGGGCGTCCAGGCGCGCCGACGCCGACATCGTCCTCTTCACCGGTGACATGACCGACAAGAAGAAGGACATGACCCCCTTCCTGCCCCTGCTGGCCGAGATCGGCTCCCGCTACGGGAAGTTCGCCGTCCTGGGCAACCACGACCACGGCCTGCGGAAGACGGTGCTGCAGGATCTGATGCGGCGCTTTACCGGCCGCTCGGTGGTCGGCCCCAGGGAAATCCCCGGAGAGGATCTCGAAGAAACCGTGGATCTGAACCGTGGACTGCTGGCGCAGGCGGGGATAAGGCTGCTGGAGAACGAGTGCGCCACGCTGGCGACGCGTGGAGGCAAGGCGCAGGTATGCGGCGTCGACGACTGCCAGTACGGATACGCCGATTTTGAGGGCACCGCCCGGCAGACCGACCCCGACGCCGGGGTCCGGGTGCTGCTCTCCCACAGCCCCGACGCGGTTGAATGGGCGGCCGGTGGCGGCGATTACGACCTGGTGCTGGCCGGCCATACCCATGGCGGCCAGATCTGCCTGCCTCACCCGACAAAAGGCAGGATCATGCTCTCGACCTCCGGCTCGCTTTACGGGTCGGGCATGTACCGGGTAAAAGACCTGCAAATGCACGTATCCCCCGGGGTCGGCACGACACTGCTGCCATTCCGCCTGCTGCGGCGCCCGGAGATAACCCTGCTGGAGCTTACCCGCGCCTGAGGGCCGGCGGCGCCCCGATTGCGGGCGTCTACTGAGCCTCCCTCTCCACTAGATTCCAGCCGTGAGTTATAATGTCATGGTAATTGGGAAAGAAATCCGTGTCCCCTGGACGGCGGAAATCGATATGAACAAGGTGACCCAGCAGTGATATTCCAACTTCAGGAACTCGACCGCGCCGGTTTTGAGCTGTTACCCGAGGATTGTCAGGTTTGCGGCTGGTGGCAGGGCCACGATGACGGCTGGCCGGACTCTCATAAAGCCGACTCCTGGGCCGAGACCGCGATTGAGCGGTTTGGCGGCTGGGGCAAGCTGGCCGTCGGTGACGGCGAGTTGCTCGGGATGATCCAGTATGGGCCGTCCGTGCTCTTCGGACGTTCCGGCGATCTGGCCTGCGGGCCGGTCAGCAATGACGCCGTGCTTCTCACCTGCAGTTTCGCCCATCAGGATTTCCAGCCGGTGCGCAAGAGTCTGCTGACCGCCGTGCTGGCCGAGATGAAGGAGCGCCAGGTGGAGACGGTCGAGGCTTTTTGCTTCGAGGATGTGCCTCCGGAAAATGAATGCCGCCTCTTCAGCCAGGACTTCCTGCAGGACTGCGGTTTTTATCCGGTGCGCAGTTCCCGGGGGTTGCTGCTGATGCGTTTCGAGCTGGGCGGCGTCCTGCCCACAAAGGCGGCTAAACAAAAAACCCGCCGGCGGCTGCTTGAGCGCATCAAGCGAACGGCGCCGGCTCCCGCGCCGGTAGCTTTGTGCCGATCGGCGGCGGAGCGCGGGCCGGCTGAGCGCGGGCCGGCGGAGGCATGCGCCGACCTGGTTACTGTATGTCCCTGATGTGATGGCCGGCCGTTTCAGGCTCTCCCGGCTCTATCCTTCCGTATTCATTCTTTTTGCCCTGGCGTTCCTGACGCTCGGGTTCCTGGGCATAGATCACAGCTGTCTCGATAGCGCCGACAGCGCCTATCTGGCGACCTCGCGCGCGCTTGCGGAGGGCCAGATGCCTTACCGCGACTTCCTCGTGGCCCACCCTCCGCTACTGTTCGTACTGGGAGCGCCGCTCGCCTGGATCGGGGCCGGCGTAGTACCTTTCCGCATCTTCATCCTTCTGTTGATGCTCGTCATGGGCGTGCTAGTGTGGCGGATCGCCGTCAAGATCACGGCCAACGACAAGCTGGCGATGTTCGCCGGCGCCATCACGCTCTTCGCGCCGCTGGGGCTCTTCTTTTCCAAGACCTTTCTCAACGATTATCTGGTTTCCCTGATCACGGTGCTGACGATCCTGCTGCTCGTGGGAGGCTCGCGCCGGGCCATTGCGGGGGCGGGAGTGCTGGGGGTCCTGGGAACCCTGACGAAGTTGACCTTCCTGCCTTTTCTCGTGGTGTGCGCCGTCTACGTGCTCCTGTTCCGGCGCCGGCAGGCGTGGATGTTCATAACCATCGCGCTCGGCGGCGCGGTGGCGGCCGCGGTCATCCTGCAGCTGGTCACGGATGGCGGCTATCTCAGCGATATCCTGGGTTCGCAGGCCAGCAAGGGGTTCAGCCTCTCCAACCTGCTCGGGGGCCTGCACCGCATCTGGCAGATGGACTGGCCGCTGATGGTGCCGGCCTGGGCCGGCGCCTGGTTTGCCGGGCGGGCGCTGATGCGTCACGAACAGCTGGGCGGCCAGCTCAAGGGACGGCTCTTCCTGCTGGTCGGCTGGCTGGTGGCGGGAGTGGTCGTACTGGGGACGCTGCCGGCCGAAGGCCACGACACCAACCTCTTCCTGATCGCCGAGCCGGCGGTGGCGGTGCTGGCGGCCTGGGGACTGGTCGCGCTGGCGGAGCGGCGCACTGTGGTTCCAATCGTGCTGGTCGTCCTGTGGCTGGTGGTGGCGGTTCCCGATCTGGTTGACAAAAGCGCTGATTTCTTTTTCCGCAGCAATGCCACTGATGTCGCCACGATCGTGGCGGAGACCCAGAGCCGCACCAGCGCCTGCCAGCCGGTGATCATCCCGGGGTGCTACGCGCTGGAGGCGGACCGCCCGGTGACCCTGGACTTTTACGACCAGTTCCTGTGGGAGGAAAAGTACCGGCGCGGCGACGAGGACGCCGCGGGGATGTTCGATGGCTTAAGGCAGAAAGTGGCGGCGAAGAAGAGTCCGGTGATCCTTTTCGGCGACGGCCAGCCTTCGATAGATATCCTCGAGCCGCAGCTCGACGACCATTACCAGGTAGATTTCAACAGCGGGGACTGGCCGCCGATGACGCTCTGGATCCCGCGCGAAGCCAAGGCGCCCTACCTCGGCTCTTCTTCCTCGGTATCGGTGACCACGAATCCTGTCTGTGGTTCCTCGACCCTCAGCGGCTTGCCGTAGACCTTGGCCTCCAGCACGTTCAGGCGGCGCTCGATCTCATCAGCCTGCTCGCGGGTCGCGACTCCCAGCGCCCTCAAGGTGTCCTGGTAAGTGTCGGACGCCATCTCCCTGAAATTGGAGCCGCCCTCCCGGGCGCGGCCTGACGCCTCCCTGACGAAAGCCTCTCCCTCTTCCCTGGTCATCTGGCCGCGCTTGACCAGCTCATCGGTGAGCTCGTCGACCTTCTCCTTGGTGAGCGAGGCAGCGCCTACGCCTAGCAGCAAAACCTTTTCCATCAAATCGCTGATCATCTCTTCCCCCTTCGTCCGGATTCAGCCGGTCTGGGCTTTTTCCGAGATCTTCGCCTTGATGTCGACGAACTGAGTCTCGATCCACTTCTGGATGTCGTTATTCTTCACCGTCTCCCTTATCTTACCCGCAAGGTCGCTTTTTTCATCCTTGCCCATGGTAAGGGCCTCGTAAATCGCCTGGGACTGGCTCTCGAGATCGAACGGGTTGACCGACAGGCAGAACTCGCCGAGCTCTTCGTGGGCGCCTGTGTTTTCCGAGAGGATCAGCACGCCGTCGTGGCGGTTGATCAGACCCGCTTCCTTGGCGATGAGGTTCATGCCGTCGTAGATGGCGTTGACCATCAGCACGTCGAACTGCTTGTAAGCCGCCACCGAACGGGTGAAGTTGTCCTGCATGCGCACGTCGATCGGCATCCAGTTGGCGGTGCCGTGCTTGGTGTTGATGACCTCGACCTCGCGCATGATCTTGTCGCGGTAGGTGTTGTACTCCTTGACGTCCTCGCGGGACGGCTGCAGCAGCGCCAGGAAAGTGATGCGCAGTTTGAACTCCGGATGCTCGTCTAGGAACATGTCAAAGGCCTTGAAGCCGCGAACGATGTTCTTGGAGAGGTCCATGCGGTCCACCCGCAGGATCAGGTACTCGCGGCGCATCTCCTCGATCTTTTTCTCTTCCTCGAGCACGGGGCCGCTCTCGGCCAGCCGCTCGAAATCAGCGCAGTCGATCGAGATCGGGTAGGCCCGCACCCAGACCTCGCGGCCGCCGAAGTTGACCACGGCGCGGCCGTAATCGATCTCGACGTCGTCCCCGATAAGCTCCTCGCAGCTGACGAGAAAATTGCGAACGTATCTCTGTGTATGGAAGGCGACGATGTCATTGGCGAGAAGTCCCCGCACGATCGCCTGGCGGATGTGGCGCGGCAGAACCCTCCAGGAATCCGATTGCGGCCAGGGGATGTGCACGAACTGGTGCAGGAAGGCTTCCGGATGGCGGGCGCGCACGACGCTCGGGCAGGTGTAGAGGTGATAATCGTGAAGCATCACCACCGGCATATCGTTGCCCCTGGCGTCGAGCTCGTCGCATACCGCTTCGGCGAACTCGTTGTTGACCACCTGGTAGCCGTTCTCCCAGGCCTCGAATTCATTGAGCCTGACGTCCGGCACCACTGACAGATCCCAGAGATAATGCTGGATGAACCAGATAAGCGGGTTGGCGATGATGTTGTAGAACTTGTGGTAGACCTCGGGGTCGGAGACGACGAAACGCAGGCCCAGCTTGTGCTCGTCGTGGGTGACCATGGTGCGGCCGCCGCCGACTCGGATGCTGATCTCGGTGTCTTCGGGGGTCATGGCGCTGGCGATCCAGGTGATCTCGCAGGAAGCGGCCACGCCCAGAAGCGCGGTCACCAGGCCGCCGCCGCCGCGGACAGTCTTGAGCTCGCCGTCGCGGTCGCGCGTGTATGAGATCGGTCCCCGGTTGGAAACCAGGATCAGTTCGTTTTCAAAAGGGCACTGCTCCATGCTGCCTCCCACAAAACAGACGATACATCAACCGACCGTCAGCGGCCGGACCTGACGCCTTACCCTTATCATCCCTGGCTTTTGAGATCCGTAAACAGTTTGAGGTAATCCCGCAGCAGGCGGGGCGTGAGGAAATTGGCCCGGACGTGCTCCTTGCCGGCGCGGCCCATCTGTTTTGCTTCCTTGGCATGGTCAAGGGCCCACATGCACTTCTGGGCGCACTCTTCGACCGAATCGACCAGGAAACCGGTCTCGCCGTCATTGATCTGTGAGGGGATGCCGCCGACGTTGCCGCCGATGGTCGGCTTGGCCTTCCAGAGCCCCTCGCTGATGGTGAGGCCGAAGCCTTCCCGGATGGATTTCTGGATGATGACGTCGGCCCGCGACTGAAAGGCGTTCACCTCGAGGTTGCCCACGTTATTGAGGTTTGACAGGATGAGCACATCGCTGTCGTCGCCGGCGTGCTCGACGGTGCTGGTGAAGAAGCTCCAGCCCTCGGGGTCGTCGGTGGCCATGGAACCGACCAGCGCCAGCCTCACCGAGGCGAATTCCTTCTTGACCAGCTTGTAGGCGTCGATGACGCCCAGCGGATCCTTCCAGGGATCGAAGCGCGAGATCTGCAGAAGCAGCGGCCGGTCGGGCTCCACCCCGAACTGGCTGACCACGTAGTCGGCGTCCTCCGGCGAGAGCGCCATGTTCTTGGTCGAGAGCGGATCGATCGCCGGGGCCACCACCTTAATCGGTATCTTCAGCCCCTTGAAGACGTAATCCTTGAGCGTGAACATAGCCGTGTCATAAAGCGAGACATAGGGAAGCAGATAATCGGCCACGTCCTGGTTGGGGGTCGAGGTGTCGATGTGGCAGCGCCAGATCCACTTGGCGCCCAGGTCCCCGCAGTAATGACGGATCAGCAGCGGCTGGGGATCGTGAACGACAACAAAATCAAAGCCCTTGCCGAGCGACTCGGCGGTAAGGCGGTTGTTCTTCTCGTAGATCTCCTTCTGCGCCGGGTCGAGTCCCAGCTCGTTGCCCTGCAGGGCGTTGTGCATGATCTTGGTGCCCTCGTAGAATTCCTGCTCGGCCATGATGATGCGCCATTCTGCATCGAGGCCGACATCGCGCATCAGCGGCACCAGGGTATAGAGGATCTCGGCGACGCCGCCGCCGAAGGAGGTGGCGTTGACGTGCAGCACCCGGGCCCCCTTGAGGCCCTCGGCAAGCTCCCTGATCTCCTCGATCAGAGGCTTCACTACAACACTTTGATAGTCGGCCAGAAACTTGTGGCCGACATGGACTTCCTGCAGCAAAAAACGACCTCCCGCATGACTTTTTAATGGATGTTCCGCGGGGGCGGCCCTGCGGGCCGCCCCCGCGGCGGTTGCTCGGATAATACACCACCACGGGCCTGTCCGCCCCCTGTTTTACACCCCGAAGTGGCAATCCATCGGCCTGGCGCCGCGAAACTTTGAACCCGGGCCCTTCAAGGCCTCCGGCCCGCGCTTCCCTGATTCAGGCCTCAGACGGTGCTTCCGCCTTCATCCTCCCGGCCTGGATTATATTTAAATCTTCACCGCAGAAGGCGCAATGACCTTCCCGGACATCGATGTTCCCCAGACTGTAGCCGTCGCGCCTGATGACGACGCGGTGGCAATGCGGGCAGACCGTATTCTCACTCGGATGCCCGGGGACATTGCCCAGGTAGACGAACTTGAGCCCTTCCTCTTTTCCAATGGCCAGGGCCCGCTCCAGCGTCGCGATCGGCGTCGGCGAGAGATGCGACAGTTCCAGGTAGGGGAAAAAGCGGGTCACATGCCATGGCGTCTTCTCCCCCAGGGCGCCGGCGATCCAGGAGGCGATGCCGCGCAGCGTCTCCTCGTCGTCGTTGACCGTGGGAATAACATTTGTGACGATCTCTACATGGCAGCCGTGCACCTTCTTGGCGCGCTCGGCGGCATCGAATATGGGCTTGGCGTCGGGCACCTTGGCCAGGAACTTGTAAGTCTCGGGCCTGAACCCCTTGATGTCGACGCGGTAGGCGTCGAGATGCGGCGCTATGATATCCAGGCCCTCCTGGGTTATGTAGCCATTGGTGACAAACACCGTGTAGAGGCCCTGCTCGTGACAGGCCCTGGCCCCATCGAGGGCGAATTCCAGCCAGATAGTGGGCTCGTTGTAGGTCCAGGCGACGCCGGCGCAGTCGTTCTGCTTGGCGATCCGCGGCAGATTCTCAGCCTTGAGCCGGCGCATCTGGTCTCCGTCCTCGACGGCGTCGGCATGGGCGATCTGCCAGTTCTGGCAGTGCAGGCAGCGCATGTTGCAGCCCAGGGTTCCCAGGGAAAGGACCTGTGTGCCCGGGTAAAAATGGAATAGCGGTTTCTTCTCGATGGGATCGGCGGCGATCGATACGACTTCGTCGTAGATGAGGCTGTAGCATTTGCCGCCGACGTTCTTGCGGGTCTTGCAGGTTCCCAGCTTACCCTCGGAGATGACGCACAGCCGGGGGCAGACCCGGCAGCGCACCTTGCCGCCGGGGCGTGGTTCCCAGAGCATCGCTTCATGCAGATTCTCGTCCATGATCCTGCCTGGCAGCTTCCCGCTACCGTCCTTTTCCAAACGCCGTGCGCAACCCGTCGATGCCGGCGTCGACAGCCTTGACGATGGCGTCGAACATCTCACGGTTGGCGGCGGCGATGCAGGACATCTGATAGGAATGGTCGGAGCCCAGCAGCAGCCTTTCCTCGAGCGGTTCGCCCCAGCCGTCGCCGAAGATGGCGCCGGCCTCGCGGCAGATCAGCCCGACCGCGGCCAGGTCGTGGGGAGAATTGTTGAGGATGGCGCCCTTGCCGACTTCCTCGAAGAGCGCCTTGACCGCGGGGACATCCTCGATCATGCGCGGCCCGATGTCTATATATGCGTCGAGCTGGCCGGTGAGGACGCGGGTGATGGAAAAGGTGGCGCTGCCCAGGTCGAAGACGCCGCCGTCGACGGATGAGAGGTCGACGAGGTCGCCCAGGGCTTCGATCAGGGCCCGCGCCGGACGCCCGCGGAAGCCGATGGTCCAGAAAAGTTTTGAGAGATCGGTGTTCCGGGAGAGGATGACCGGGACCGGCTCGCCGGCGGCGGTCGTGATCTTTACGCCCTGGCCGCGCTCGGCGGTGAAAGTAGTGCCGCTCTTGATCTCGATGAGGCAGCCGAAGACCACGTCGCCCATCGCCGGCTCTCCGTTTTTAAGCTCTGCCACGGCCACCGAGACCATGGCGCCTTCGAGGCCCGCGGCGGCGGGACGGGTGCCGTCGACCGGATCGATGATGAGAACGTGGGCGGGCCCGGAGCCGCCGAAGCGCAGCAGCCCCCGGTCCTCGGAGTAGACGGCGATGCTGGCGCCGCTCTTCTCGAGATAATCCACCAGGTAGTCCTCGGCCAGCTCGTCGATGCCGAAGGTGACGTCGCCGCCGACAGCGGTGCCGGCGTGCGTGCGCGCCGCGGCCTTGCCGATCTCGGGAAGCACGACCTCCCGCAGGTTGCGGCAGAGGTCGAGCGCCAGGCCGTTGATGTCCAGAGAAGCCTTGCTCACCGGTCGAGCGCCGGGACGATTATGTAAAGGGAAGTTCTCACAAGCGGTAAGTATAGCGCAAATCAGGCCGTGCTATCCGAATATCCAAGCCATCATATAAAGGATTTTAACGGGGAATCATAGGCCAACGTTGATAGAAAAAATAATCAATCAATAATTATTAAGCAGGCGAAGACTTGGTCCAGTTATGCTGAAGAACCTCCTTCGATGGCGTATAAGTTCCCATCCATACTACCCAGATAAATAACTCCGTCAGATATAGTAAGAGGCGTCGGGGCCTGCATTAAATCTTTTTGATACTTATATTTCCATTTAACGCTGCCATCCTTTACATCCAGCGACACAATGTTACCCCTTAGATCCGCAAAATAGACAGAATTGCCAGCAATTGTAGGGGGAGTCGCTGTCGCGCCTGGTGCGCCTGAAGACATGACAGGTTTGAACTCCCATTTTTTTTCGCCGCTGTTCGCGTCGATCATATAGAAGGCGTCCCTGTCTCCTATGAAGACACTGTTTTGATCCACAGCTACCATACAGTCCGAAGTTTCTTGCCTTCCTAATTTGAATGACCATTTTTCTTTACCATTCTTGATATCAAAAGCGTGTAGGAATTCCACATCGTCAAGGAATACAAGTCCTCCCTTCACAGAAGGTGTATTCGACATCGTGTTCTTTCCTGTCTGGATAGACCACTTTTTTACACCCGTACTGGCATCTAGTGCATAGAGACTGGTGAGACTGGCAAAATAAACTGAACCATCGTCGACCGCACCAGCCGAAAATATTGGAGAGTCTGCCCTAAACTCCCATAGTTTCTCCCCCGTGGTACTTTTCAGAGCATAGAAATCCTCTCCATATGTGCCAAAATAAACGACTCCATTTACAACTACTGGAGATGAATCAATCCCGTGATTCGATATCCTTTTATCAGACGGAGGCACGGATGCCGGTGGCGTTTCGAAACGCCACCGCTCTTCACCCGTATTTGCATCTAATGCATAGAGAGCGCCATCGAAACTTCCAATATAAACAATCCCATTGTCAACTGCGGGGCCAGAAGAAACCGCTCCGTTAGTTCTTTTTCTCCATTTCTCTTGGCCTGAATTAATATCAACAGCATAAAAATTGGAATTAACGCTGCCAAAATAAACTGTTTGATCAACAACCGCCGGCGTAGAAAAGATTCTGTCTCCAGCCTGGAACTTCCACCTAATGCCTTTTAGCTCAATTATTTCTTGGGCAGTGTATACCCCGCTTCGGCTGGCATCACCACGGTAGAATGCTTCTCCAACGTTATTTATCTCCGGAGATTGAGCCGTGCTGCATGAAGACACCGCGAAAGCTAGGATTACCAGGAAAACTGCTTGTGACAAAAGCAGTTTCATTGAGGTACGCAAGTTTTATCTCCCGTTCTGAGGACTGATGTTATCGGTATTATTTCACATCGTTTTCCGGAGGGGCCTTTTCCTCTAGCTCCGCCACACCTTTCATCGCCATGTTGCGCGCCCTCTCGACCGCCGAGGGTAGCGGCTGGGGCGGCTCGTCGCCGCTGAGCGTCAGGGGAACCTCGCTGTCGGCATAGCGGCCACAGAGCACCCGCCAGCTTTCGGGAAGCGGCTCGGGAAGCTGCTGCTGTGTCATCTCGGCCATGAGGATGGTCCAGGCGCGCGGCACCACCGTGTAAGCCTGATAGCCGCCGCCGCCGGAGCCCAGCCAGCGGCCGCCGCAGACCTCGTGTACCAGCTCATGCAGCCGCGCATCGAGCGCCCTGAAACCCGCCAGCGTGTAGCAGAGATGCGTCAGCGGATCGCTCCAGTGACCGTCGCAGCCGTTCTGGGTGATGATGATGTCCGGCTTGAACCTGCGGGCGAGGCCGGGCACCAGCGCGTCATAAGCTTCCAGCAGGATGTCGTCGGTGGTCTCCGGAGCCAGCGGCAGGTTCACCGCGTAGCCGCGGCCGGCCCCGGCGCCGTTCTCATTGGTGAAGCCGGTGCCGGGGAAGAGATACATTCCCGACTCGTGAAAGGAAACGGTCATGACTTCGGGGTCGTCGTAGAAGGCAGCCTCGACGCCGTCTCCGTGGTGGGCGTCGAAATCCAGGTAAAGGACGCGGGCGCCATATTGCTTCCTGAGCCAGGCGGCCGCCAGGGCAACGTCGTTGTAGATGCAAAAGCCGGATGCCCGCGCCCGCTGGGCGTGATGAAGGCCGCCGCCCATGTGAAAGACGTGGCCGGCTTCGCCCTCCATGATCATGCGCGCGGCTTCGAGGGCGCCGCCGGCAATAGTGGCGGAGGCTTCGTGCATACGCGGGAAGACGGGGTTGTCCCCTGTGCCGAGCCCCCAGCCAGCCCCGTTCTGCTGGCCGGCATCAGGATCGCTGAGCTCGCGCACCTTGTCGATGTAGTCCTGGTCGTGGACGAGCCTGAGCTCCTCATCGGAGGCCAGCCTCGGCTCGACGATGGCCATCCCCGGGAGCTCCGGCAGTCCGTAAGCCTTGATCAGCTCAGCGGTCAGCATCAGCCGTTCCGGTTTCATGGGGTGCCAGGGGCTGAAGTTGTAGCCCATGTAGCTTTCGCTGTAGATGAGTGCCGCGTTCCCGGTCATGGCAGGCTAATACTACCACGGGGATGGAAAGTGGAAACGGGCGAGGGGCGCGCCTGCGGCGCGCCCCTCGCCCTTCCAAAAGTGGCAACCTGCTGGAGCAAGCATGCATTGCCATGTGCCGGCGCGCACTTCGCGCGCCAAGGTTCTATCGCATAATCAGGGTATCGGTTGCCGCTGCTTCCGTATCCTGATTACTGCGGAGTCAGAGTGTCAGGCCGCTTGGCCAGCTCGACATCGGCGTCGTGAGAGTCGCTGCCGCGCAGGTAGGTGACCTTGACCTTGTCACTAGGATGGCGCTGGGTCAGGTAACCGGAGACGTCCTCCATCTTGTTCATCGCCTGCCCATCGATGGCGGTGATGATGTCGCCCTTCTGCAGGCCGGCTTTTTCCGCCGGGGCGCCGGAGACTATATCCGTGATCAGTGCGCCTTTGTCGGTCGACAGGTTCTGCTGCTTGGCGACGTCGCTGGTGACGGTCTGGCCGACGACTCCCAGCCAGGCGTACTCGACCGAGCCGTTGGAGAGGATCTGGTCCATCGCCTGCTTGGCCGTATTGATCGGCACCGCGAAGCCCACGCCCTCAGAGCCGCCGCTGCTGGAAGCGATCTGCTCGTTGAGCCCGATGACCTCGCCACGCGAATTGATCAGGGGGCCGCCGCTGTTGCCGGGATTGATGGCCGCGTCGGTCTGGATGGCGTTCTGAATGCTGAATCCCGCCGACGGCGATTCGACCGTGCGCTTGGTGCCGCTGACGATTCCGGAAGTAAGGGTGCTCGCATATTCGATCCCGAAGGGGCTGCCGATAGCCACGACCGGCTCGCCGACGTTGACCTTGTCGGAATCGCCCAGCGCCGCGGGCACCAGGTCTAGCCCGGCAGGATCGACCTTGATGACCGCGATGTCGCTGCTGGTGAGGTCATAGCCGACGATCGTGGCCTTGGCCTTCTTGCCGTTCCTGAAATTGACCTCAATATCGGTGGCCTTCTGGGCCGGCGTCGTCTCGCTGGTCACCACGTGGGCGTTGGTCAGGATATAACCATCACTGTTGACGACGAAGCCAGAGCCTACGCCCTGCTGTTCCTGGGACTGATGAAAGATGTTGTTGCCGCTTCCCTGGAAGGTCGAGACGATCTGCACGACCGAGTCGGCATACTTCTGATAGATCTGCTGCGGGTCTATGCCGCCGCCGGTTGGCACCGGCGCGGAAGTGAGCTGGCTGTCGGAAGCTGTGGTGGGAAGGGTGACGGTGGTCGCGATCTGACCGAGGCCCCCGAAGTGGAACGAATACGCGATTAATATAAATAAAGCCGCCCCGCCGATGCCGACGACGAAGCTTGTTGCTATCTCGAGCGCTCTCTTCATTTGCTTCTCCTCACGATTACTTCCTTTAACAGCTTCGGGTGGCTGACCAAGCCACCCGACAGAAGCTTATTTAAGACCCCGGCCGAGACTTCACTAACTCAACCATCCTCATTATACCCAAGTAGGCGAAAAGGCCAATGGAGAAGGGGTTAAGCGAGGTTAACTTATGTTAACTGAGCCCGGCGGGAAGTAAATTTCCCAAGGGCCGGCCTCAGGCCTGCAGGCTCGAGGCTGTGCCGGCCCCGAGGCTCTGACCCACCGGCAGCGTAACCGTGAAGCTGGAACCCTTGCCTGTCGACTCTACCTCGATCGTGCCGTTCATCAACCTCGCCAGCTCGTGCGCGATCGACAGGCCCAGGCCGGTGCCGCGGATGCGCCCGGCGGCCCGCCCCCGGTAGAAGCGCTCGAACACCCGCGGCAGCTCGTCGGCGGGAATGCCCGGTCCATGGTCGGCCACGGTGAAGCTGACGCTCTTGCCGTTGTGGCTGCCGCTCACCTGGACGGCGGCCCCTTCCGGAGAATATTTTAGGGCGTTGTCGATGAGGATCCGCGCCAGCTGGGCGGTGCGGTCGGGATCGCAGGAGGCTACCAGATCTTCCGGCAGCGCCGAGGTGTCGACGCGCGAATCGTGCGAGACCGAGTAGGCGGTGAACTCCCTGGCGACGGTGTCGACGACGTCCTTGAGCTCGACGCGGCTGGCGCGGACGTCGATCGCCCCCGAATCCATCTGCGACAGATCGAGAAGCTTGCGGGCCAGGTCGGACAAGCGGTCAACCTGCTCGCGCATGGTCGCGACAAACTCTTCCTTGGTGCTCTCGTCGACGTCCTCGTCCTGCAGCAACTCGAGGAAACCACCCAGCGAGAACAGCGGCGTCTTCAGCTCGTGCGAGGCGTTGGCAATAAAATCGCGGCGGGATTTTTCCATCTTGACTTCCTGGCTGACGTCGCGCAGCACCAGCAGCGATACCAGCTCCGCCTGGTCGGAGAGAAACGAGGTGTGGACCTGCATCGCCCGCTCGCGCGGCAGCATGAAAGTGTCCTCGCGGAACGGGTGCTGGGGATTCATCGAGAGCCAGAGCTCGTAGATCTCGTCCGGGAGGCATTCCTTCAGGGAACAGGGCACCGTTATCTCGCGCCCGAGCAGCCCCTCCGCCGCCGGGTTGGCGACGATGATGTTGCCATCGACATCGATGCCGATGACGCCCTCGCTCAGATCGTCGAGCAAGACCTTGGCACGCCTCTTCTCATTATCAACCTGCTGGAAGGCGGAGCCCAGCTTGCTGCCCATGTCGTTGAAGGTCATGGCCAGCTGGCCCAGCTCGTCGGCGGACCTCACCGGCAGCTTGATGTCGAAATCGCCTTCGGCTATCTGCTGCGCCCCGGATTCGATGCGGCGGATGCGGCGCGAGACGAAATGCGATACCAGGTAGATGACCACGCTGGCGATAACCAGCGCCGCGGTTCCCGCGGCGAACATCAGCCATCCGACCAGCCTGACCGCTGAATCGACATCGCTCATCGACGATGACACGATGATGGCGGCGACGATGCGGTTGTTTTTGGACACCGGCACGGCGGCCATGGCGAAGCTGCGCCCATTGATGGAAGTCACGTTCGTGGCAAGATTGCCGCTGTTGAAGGCGTCATTGGCGATGGCGTAGTCCCCGGAGTCGAAACCCTGCCCCATCAGCGAATCGGAAAGAAGATTGCCCGAGCTGTCAACCGCCAGGATGCGGGCGTCAGCGCGCTCGGCGTACTGCTGCGTCAGCAGGTCGAGACCGATGCGGGACGAGCCCTGATTGAGCGCCGTCAGGTAGCTCTCGGAATACAGGGTGGCGTAGTCGCCAAGATTTCGCAGCTTCTGGTCGGTGAGGCGCGTCTTCAGCTGCGGCACCACTACCGCGGCGATGATGAAGACTCCAAAGACGAACACGGAGAAGAAGACCAGGAAGAGCTTGTTGGCGAGGCTGAGGTTTATTTTCTTACGAGTTAAATGCATTTTTACTTCTGGGCAAAGGCCCGGTTACTTTCCTGTTACATATCCCTGAACTTGTAGCCGGCGCCCCGGACGGTAAAGATGTATTCGGGGTCGTGAGGGTCGGGCTCGAGCTTTTCCCGCAGGTGGCGTATGTGCACGTCGACCGTGCGCGGATCGCGGAAATCGGCGTCGCCCCAGACCAGCTGCAGCAGCGAGTCGCGGCCGAACACCCGGCCCGGATGGCTCACCAGCGTCTTTAAAAGCTCGAATTCCTTATAGGTGAGATCGATCTTCTCGCCGTCGACGAAGACGTTGCGCTTGAGGAAGTCGATGCGCATGCGGTCGACCTCGAGCACCTCGCGGACGGTGTCGTTTGGTTGCCTGATCATCTGGGCGCGCCGCAACTGCGCTTTCACCCGGCTGCGGAACTCACGGATGCTGAAAGGTTTGGTGATGTAGTCGTCGGCGCCGATCTCCAGCCCCAGCACCTTGTCGAATTCGTCAGACTTGGCGGTGAGCATGATGATGGGGACGGTGCTCTCGGAACGGATGATGCGGCAGACGTCGGTGCCGTCCATGCCCGGCAACATGATGTCGAGCACGACCAGATCGAACGGCTGCTCGCGGAATTTCTCCAGCGCCGTCTCGCCGTCCATGGCCTGAACGATCTCGTAGCCTTCCTTTTCCATCGGGTAGGTCAACAACTTCTGGATCGCCGCTTCGTCGTCCACCAGCAGTATTCGCGGCGCTCTGTTTTCGTTCAAGGCCTTACCTCCTCGGACGCCGGCGTCAGCAACGGCCGCACGCGGAACTCCGCGCCCATCCTCTCGGCGATACTTCGACAGGCCTCGATATCGACCTCCGGCAATTCGACAACGGAAAGGGTCACTCTTATCCCGGCACTGATGCAATCTTCCGCAAATTTAAGCACCGCCCGGTATGCCTTGCTGAAAATGGGTCTGCATAACTGATTGTAGACCTCGGAATTATGAGCCACAAGGCTGACCGACGCGAAGGTGAGGCCGGCGGCGGCCAGCTCGGCGACCACATCCCGGCCCGGATTGATCAGCTGCCCGTGCCCGTTGGTGTTGAGCCTCGAGGCGATCCGCCTGACTTTCAGCCACTCAACCGTCTCCAGCACCTCGTCAAGCCGCAGCGTCGGCTCGCCAAAGCCGACGAAGACGACCTCGTCGGCGGGCCCTTCGAGAAAGGCCAGCTCCAGGTCCTTGAGGATCTCTTCCACGTCAGGCTCTTTTTCCAGCCGCAGATTGTAGCCGCGGAAGGTGTCGGTGAACCTGGCCAGGCAAAAGACGCAATCGGCCGAGCAACGGTTGGTGATGTTGAGATAGATCTTGCCGTCGAGGCGATAGGCCACGGCTGCGGGAGCCGCGCCTTTTTTTTCCTCAAACCCGGATTTGCTCACGTGAGGTTGCGCTCCCTCAGCCACAGCAGGCCCTCGTATGCTTTTTGACGCGGCATCTCAAAAGTGATGGTGATGTCGCGGGGCAACTCCTTGAGCGCTGTGAGGATAGGAGCGAAATCGATGCGCCCCTCACCCAGCGGCAGGTGCAGATCCTCGTAGTAAGTGTCGCCGCCGACGTTGTCATGGATGTGTATATGCCCGATGCGGTCGGGATAGGTTTTGATGAATCCCAGGGATTTGTTCTCGTCACCGAGAAGCTCGCTGTGGCCGATGTCGATCGTCAGCACTAATCCCGGATGGGCATCGAGCACCGCCTTCATGTCGATCGGGTCTTCGGCGGTGTTTTCGCAGGCGATGCGGGCGCCATAGCTTTCGGCCATTTCCGCCAGCACGCCGATCTGCCTGATCTTGAAGTCGATCGTCTCGGGTTTGTTGTTGGACCGGGGCGCCAGGATGGGATGGATCGTGATCGTACGCGGCCGGAAACGTTCGGCGTACTGAACCGCCTCGCTGATGCCCTTCATGCCCTCGTCGTTGTCGACCCGCAGATCGGGGGCGTGGGCCACGAAGAACATGCCCGCCTTTTTGGCAGCCTTGAGCATGCCGCTTTCATCACGACGGATCTTGTCCAGCTCGTTGAGGTTGAGGTCGGCGAAATCGAATCCGTGGGAAGCCAGCACGGTGATGCCTTCGAGGCCGGCGGCCTGGCCGCCGAATCTGAGGTTGCTCATGAATGTCTGCCGTAATAACGCAATACCAGTAACAGTTTACCTGCAGAAGGAGGGAGTATCAAAAACGGAGGTTTTCTCAAAGAAGGAGAACGGCATCCGATACCTTAAGTAGATAGCCGGATGATGCGCACGCGAGCCCGTCACAGGCCGAACCCCACACCAGGAAATCCAAGGCTCGCCGGTTGAAAGAGAAATACATGGCCCCGATAAACGTCAAGGATCTTGCCCCCGGCAACCGCGCCGAGCGAAACCGCCGGCTCAGGGAACTAAAGCATTCCGTGGAAACCCGCAGCTACCAGATCAACGCATCGATGGTAGCGGGCGGTATTCTTCGGGAGGCCTGCTCGAACCGGGCTGCACGGAAGCTGTCTGATTAGCCCGGCTTCCGGGGGCGGCATCGCGGCCGGATGCTCCGCCGGCTGATCCGCGGGCTAGGGCAGAAGCGCCGAGCGCAGCATCTTCTCCACCAGTTTTTCGTAAGTGATATTGCCCGCCTTGGCCTGTGCCGGGAAGTCCGAGGTCTCGGTCATCCCCGGCAGGGTGTTGATCTCGGTGAAATGGGGAACGCCGTCCCGGTCGACGATGAAGTCGACGCGGCTGTAACCGCGGCAACCGATGGCCGTATGCATCTGCATCGCCATCTCCTGCGCCATCGTCGCCACTTCTTCAGGTATCTCGGCCGGCACGACGAACTCGGTCATGCCGTGATTGTACTTGGCCTTGAAATCGTAGAATTCGGAAGAGGGCTTGAGCTGCAGCACCGGCATCGCTATCAGCTGCCGCCTGGTCTCCAGCAGGCCGATGGTGATCTCGTCGCCCTCGATGAATTCCTCGACCATGAAACAGCCAAAGTCGCGATGGGTCTCAACCGCGGCCCCTATCAACTCCGCCGGATCGCTAATCTTTAGCACTCCCAGGCTCGATCCTTCCTCGCAGGGCTTGACCATTACCGGGAACCTGAGTTTCTCGACCGCCTGCTTGCTGGTCGTTCCCAGGTCGACGCCGACGTCAAAGATCTCGAAGGCGGCGGTGGGCACTTTGTGGAAGACAGCGATCTGCTTGGAACGGACCTTGTTCATGCCGATGGCGCTGGCCAGCACGCGGGAGCCCGTATAAGGGATGCCCATCATTTCCAGCAGCCCCTGGATGCAGCCGTCTTCTCCGTATTTGCCGTGCAGCGCCAGGAAAGCGGCTTTGACGCCCTCACGCACAAGCACCTCGGCGACGTCATGGCCGACGTCGATGCCGACAGCGTCATAACCCATCGACTTGAGCGCGCCGAGACAGCCCTCTCCGGATCTCAGAGAGACCTCGCGCTCACGGGAAAAACCTCCCATAAGCACGCCGATGCGGCTTTTTTTGAGGATAAGATCATTCATGGCAAACAGGGGTCATTATACCTTAAGAAGCAGGGTGGGGCATCACGCCAGCGAATTTGTAATTAGTATATACTCTTGTACGGTGGCACTTTTTCCACCGTACACTTCTCCGGGAGGGACCATCACTCCTCAATTAAAGAAAGTCCTCCGGCTGAGCGCGCAGATAGTTATTATCGGTGCGATTTTCTTCCTCCTCGGACGGAGAATCCAGCAGGATTGGCCCCAGATCACATCCAGTCAATGGAATTTCGACATCCCCTGGCTGGTGGTTTCGCTGCTGCTGTTGTCGGCGCTCTATGTCGGCCATTCCTGCGGCTGGCTGATCATCCTCTGGCGCTTCCGCCATCCGGTGCCGTTCCTGCCGGGAATCTACGTCTGGTTCAAATCGCTGATGGCCCGCTATGTGCCGGGCAACGTGCTGATGGTGATGGGCCGGGTCATGATGATCCAGCCATACGGAGTACCCAAACGCATCTCGCTGACCAGCGTCGCCTATGAGCAGGCGATACTGGCCGCGTCGGCAGCCACCACGATCGCGGTGGCGCTTCCATTCAGCGAGGACCTGCAGAATTATTCACGCTTTCTCTGGCTGGTGCTGGCGGTGCCGCCGCTGGCGATCGCCAGCCTGCATCCGTCGATAGTCGGCAAGCTAGGCAATTTCGTGTTGCGGAAGGTCAAACGGGACCCCATCGAGGAATTTCTGCCGTTCAAGGACATCCTGATGATGTTCCTCTATTACGGATTCTTCTGGATCGTCGCCGGGTTCGGCCTCTTTGCCATGGTCCACACGGTTGTCACCATCAATATTTCCGACCTGCCGATCGTGATTGCCTGCACGCCGCTGGCATGGATCATGTCGGTGCTGTTCTTTATATCTCCCAGCGGCCTCGGCGTCCGCGAAGTCGTTTACGCGGCGCTGCTCGGCTTTGCCTTCAAGAATGATTTTCCGGGCGACTATGGCGGCGTCGCCTCGGCTTTCGCCATCGTCATCCGCTTCTGGCAGACGCTGGTGGAAGTCGGCCTGGTCCTGATCGTCATGGGCCTGGTGAAAGTGCGCCACCTGAAGATCAGGGCGGCAGCGGCCGCGGAGCCAGTGGAAGGCGAAGGGCCGTCCTAGGCGGCTATGCTATAATTTTTACAGTAGAACCCGGCTGTGAGAGCCGTAAAATCAGGAGGTAACAAGAGTATGTTTTACGGAGGAAACCCGATCTTCTTCACCAGCATGCTGCTGCTGATCCCGGGAGTATTGCTCTCGTTATACGCGCAGCTGAAAGTGAAGAGCACTTACAAGGAATATTCACAGAAGCAGGCGTCAAGCGGCGTCACCGGCGCCCAGGCCAGCCGGCGGCTGCTCGACCAGGAGGGGCTCACCGATGTCGGCATCGAAGAGATAGCCGGCAACCTCACCGACCATTACGATCCGCGTGAGCGGGTCATGCGCCTCAGCCAGGGCGTCGCCCGCGGCACCTCGCTGGCAGCGCTAGGCGTTGCCGCCCATGAGACCGGCCACGCCATCCAGGACGCCAGGGGATATGTTCCCATGAAGATCCGCGCGGCCGTGGTGCCGGCGGCATCGTTCGGCTCGAGCCTCGGCCCCATGATCTTCCTGATGGGCCTCTTCTTCTCGGCGGCCAGGCCGCTGATGACGATCGGCATCATCCTCTTCACCGCGGCTGTGATCTTCCAGATCGTGACGCTGCCGGTGGAGTTCGATGCCTCTTCCCGCGCCATGACGCTGCTGCAGAGCAACGGGCTCGTCGTTTCCAGCGAAGCCAAGGGTGCGCGCAAGGTGCTCACCGCCGCGGCGCTGACCTATGTGGCCGCTACGCTGATGGCGATCCTGTCGCTCCTGCGCATGGTCATCATCAGCCGGAACAACTGACCCGTGTCCGCCTTCACTGAATGAAGGTCCTGGTCACGGGAATATCCGGGTTTGCGGGTAGCCATCTTACCAGCTACCTGCGCTCTCTCGAAGGCGTCGAGGTCGCGGGCCTGGACCTGATGCCGCCGGGCGAGCAGTTTTTGGAGCTGTTTCCCGAAGGACCCCCCACCGTCTACTGTTGCGACCTGGCCGAAGCCCGGCCGCTGGCGAGAGCCATCGAGGCCGAGCAGCCGGACGCTGTAGTACATCTGGCGGCCCGGGCCCAGGTGGCCGGGGCCTGGGAATCGGCCCCGGCGATCCTCGAGACCAACATCCTCTGCACGCAGGCGCTGATGCAGACCCTGCATGAAAAGGCCCCGCAGGCCAGGGTTCTGATCGTCAGCTCCAGCGAGGTCTATGGCAAGGTCGATCAGGACCGGCTGCCGACCGGCGAGGACAGCCCTTTGAAGCCCAACAATCCCTACTCGGTCAGCAAGGTCGGGCAGGAGTTCGTCGGCATCCAGTATCACGAGGCCTTCGGCGCCGAGGCCGTGATCGCGCGGCCCTTCAACCATATCGGCCCGCGGCAGGTAGGCAATTTCGTCGTGCCGGCCTTCGCCCGCCAGATCGCTAGGATGGAGGCCGGGCTGAGGGATCCGGTGCTACGGGTGGGAAACCTTGAGTCCCGGCGTGATTTTACCGATGTGCGGGATATTGTCCGCGGCTACTGGCTTCTGCTGACCAGCGGCAAGCCGGGAGAGGCGTATAATGTCGCATCGGGGGTTTCGCGCCCGATCAGCGAGATCCTGAAGAAGCTGCTGCAGCTCTCGACGGTGAAGCCCCGGGTGGAAAACATCCCCGAGCTGATGCGGCCATCCGATACGCCGGTGGTTGAAGGCGACACCAGCAAGCTGAGGGCGCTGGGCGACTGGAAGCCGGAGATTCCACTAGAACAGAGTCTGGAAGATACTCTGAATTATTGGCGGGAACAGGTAAGAACTCAACAGGAAGGGTAAGATATGCAAAAGGCAGCCCTGATAACGGGAATCACCGGGCAGGACGGCTCTTATCTGGCCGAGTTCCTGCTCGAAAAAGGCTACAAGGTATTCGGCATGGTGCGCCGCTCGAGCACCGAGAACTTCGAGCGGATCGCGCTGATCCGCGACCGGGTGACGCTGATCCAGGCGGACCTGCTTGACCAGATGTCGCTGATCAGCATCATCGGCGAGTCGCAGCCGGACGAGATCTATAACCTGGCCGCACAAAGTTTTGTTCCCACCTCATGGACCAAGCCGGTGCTGACCGCACAGTTCACAGCCCTGGGAGTCACCCGGATGCTCGAGGCCATGCGCCTGACCAAGCCCGACGCCCGCTTCTACCAGGCTTCTTCCTCGGAGATGTTCGGCAAGGTGGCCGAGTCGCCGCAGACGGAGAATACGCCTTTCCATCCCCGCAGTCCCTATGGGGTAGCCAAGGTCTACGGGCATTTCATCACGGTCAATTACCGTGAGAGCTATGACCTCTACGCCTGTTCGGGCATTCTCTTCAACCACGAATCGCCGCGGCGCGGCCGCGAGTTCGTCACCCGCAAGGTGACCGACGGCGTGGCGCGCATCAAGCTGGGGCTGGCCGGCGAGATCCGCCTGGGCAACCTGGACGCCAAGAGGGACTGGGGTTACGCCGAGGATTACGTGCGCATGATGTGGATGATGCTGCAGCAGGACGAGCCGGATGACTATGTCATCTGTTCCGGAGAGACGCACTCGGTCGAGGAGTTGGTGCAGATCGCCTTCGACCATGTCGGCCTCAACTGGAAAGACTACGTCAAGATCGATCAGCGCTTCGTACGGCCGGCAGAGGTCGACCTGCTGATCGGCGACGCCGCCAAGGCAAAAGAGAAGCTTGGCTGGGTGCCTCAGGTCTCTTTCAAGCAGATGATCGAGATGATGATCGACAACGATCTGAAGATAGTCCAGGAAGAGATCGACGCGGGGATCAGGGCCGGCGGGTAGCTTGAGGTCCGCGATAGTGGCGGACCATAAGCAGCTGCTAGTTAGTTACGGTGATTGCGCTAGCAGCCTTTTCCAAACGATCTTTGCGCATTTCCCAATCTGGCAAGATCCGACCCAGGTTGCGATAGAAAATGTTGTCATGGTCTGCCCGTGCCATGTGACAGAGTTCATGAACAATCACGTAATCAATGCAATAAGTTGGCAGTTTTATAAGTTCCGTGTTTAGCGTAATCGTCCCTTTGTTAGAACAAGATCCCCATCTTTTCTTCATTCGGCGAAATTGTACCGCTGGCTTTTGTGCTCCCTGATCTGAAATAAGAGGCCAACGGTTTTCAATCTGCCGGGTTAAATAGATCTTTGCATGTTCCGTGTACCATTGCTGCATCACTTCCCGCGCTTTGCCCCTGTCGTCTGTCACAGGCAACTCCACTTTAAAGAATCGCCCCACCAGTCGCACCTTCGGGGTTTGTCCTTTGCTTATCTTCAGCCGGTACTGTCTTCCCAGATAGTGATGAGTCTCACCGCTGACATATTTTCGCTCAGTGGCGGCAGGCTGGAACTGCTCAAAAAAAGAAATCTGTCTGGCAATCCAGCTTCTGCGCCTCTCCAGACGCTGTCTGATGGCAGCCAGCTCGTATCCTTGCGGCGCTATAGCTGAAATACTGCAATCCGGATGAACCGTGATTGTCAATTGCTTGCGACAGTTGAAATCAACACTAACCGTGAACTGTCGCTTGCCATAGATTAGTTCCAGCTGCTCGGTCATGGCCGCCTGACCTTTGCAATATCCAGGCATTGCGCCATGATGACGTCCATTTCATCAAGTGTAATCTGAATACCAGCCTGTTCCTTGAAATCAAACAGGCTGTCTTCGATTTCGTTCTTCATATGGTTTTGAGTGTCCGGGTCGTTTGTCCAGTTAACAATGCGGTTGCGCTCAATGATAGCCTCAATATCCAGCGCGGCGCCGGCCAGGGCATTATCCGTACCACGGTCGCCATCAGCAGCCTGACCCAGGATTTCCTTTAGCGTGCCAAAGTAGGCTTTGGCCACGTCGTGCTCCCGCAACCTGACCGGAATTTCATCACCCGTCCGGTTGACAACCGCGTTCATAATTTCGGTGACCTGCTTCAGATACTCGTTGGCCTTGAGCCGCTCCTCATGAAATGCCTCGATCGTTTCTTTCAGCAGCTGGGAAAAGCGTTTGTAGAAGGCAGGGTCCTCCTGCATTCTTTCGTGAATGGTGCGGGCGGTCCTATGTGCGATGGTGTCGGCCTTGGCTGCCGCCCCGGGGAGCTTTGCCACTTCCTCGTTGAAGGCGTCCTTGTCGAAGATGCTGACCAGCGGCGTGATCTTCTCAATTTCGCCGGTGCCTACGTGCGTGTCTAGCAGCTTCTGGATCTTTGGCTCGTACTCGGCGAATTCCACCGTTTCAGCATAGCGCCGCCTGACAGAGGCCCGCAGTTTGGCGAAAAATTTAAGGTCCGCCCGGTAACGCTCGACCTTCTCGGGCGCGGTTTCTTCAAGGAAATCAACACTCGAGAGCGCGACCGCCAGCGTGCGGGAAAAAGCCGACAGCCGCTCGTAGAACTTGCCGCGCAGTTCCTCGTCCGCCAATAGCAGTTCGTATTCTTCTTCGTCACCACGGTTCTTTATTTCCTTGAACGTGTCCCACAGCAGCGAATGTTTCTGCGGCAGCGTCGCCGTTTCCACGCTGATGTCAGTGAGTATATTCGCCAGATCGGACGCATCGAATTCAGGCAGGCTGCTGTAAAGATCCAGCGCCTGGTCGAGATTCTCCAGCACGCCACGGTAGTCGAGGATATAGCCGAACTGCTTGCCTTCATGCAGGCGGTTGACCCGGGCGATGGCCTGTAACAGGGTGTGGTCCCGGAGCTTCCTGGTCAGATAAAGGATGGTGTCGCGCGGGGCGTCGAACCCGGTCAGCAGTTTATCCACCACGATGATGATCTCGGGGTCTTCCCCGTGTTTGAATGCGTTGATCACCTGCTTGTTGTACTGCTGTTCGCTGCCGTACCTCTGCATGGCGGCCTTCCAGAAGCGTTGCACCGCCTCTTTGTTCTCCCGGTACAGGTCCTCCTCGCCTTCGCGCTCGTCCGGGCCTGAGATCAGCACCTCGGAGGAAACCATGCCGAACTCATCCAGATACTGCTTGTACAGCAGCGCCGTGGCTTTGTCCTGGGCCACCAGCTGGCCCTTGAAGCCGGTGCCCTGCCAGTTATCGCGGAAGTGCTCACTGATATCCCAGGCGATAGCTTTGACCTTCTGCTCGGCCTTGTTGAGCTGATCGGTGGTGGAGAATTTCTTTTTCAGGTCAGCGGACTGTTCCTTACTCAGCCCGGCGGTGATCCGCTCGAACCAGGCGTCGATGCCCTGCTCGTCCACGAACTGTTCGACGTGCCTTCCCTCGTACAGGAGTGGCACCACGGCCTTGTCTTCAACCGCCCGGTCGATGGTGTAAGTGTCGATCAGGCCGCCGAACCTCTCGACAGTGTTTCTGTCTTTCTTCATCACCGGCGTACCGGTGAAGCCGATGTAACAGGCGTTGGGCAGAACCCGGCGCATCTTGGCGTGGCGCGGGCCGTATTGCCCGCGGTGCCCCTCATCCACCAGCACAAAGATATCAGGATCATCATTGCAGGCGGCGTGGCGGCCCACGGCGGCATCGAACTTGTCGATGATGGTGGTGATGATGCGCTGCTTCCTGCCGGTGAGCATCTCGGAAAGGTGTTTGCCCGTTCTGGCCTTCTCAACTTCTTTGCCGCAATGATGGAAGGTCTTGTAGATCTGGTCGTCGAGGTCGACGCGGTCGGTGACCAGCACGATTTTATAGTCAGTGATGTCCGGGTCGAGGGCGATCGCCTTGGCCAGCATGACCATAGTCAGGGATTTCCCGCTTCCCTGGGTATGCCAGACAACGCCGCCGCGGCGCCGCCCATCGTGGTCGCGGGCGCGGATGCGGTCCATGATCTTGCGGACGCAGAAGTACTGCTGGTAGCGGGCGATCTTTTTTTCACCGGCATCGAACAGGATGAAACGGTAGGTCAGCTCCAGCAGCCGTTCGGGCCGGCAAAGCGCGTAGATGGCCCGGTCCTGCTCAGTGACGCGGCGGGAAAGATTGCCATACCCTGCCGGGGATTTTTCCCTGGCCAGCCATTCATTGGCGATAAACAGCCTGTCTATCTGCTCCTCGGTGAGCGGGATGTTGACAAGCCGTTGCACCTCTTCATCAAACCCCTTCGTTTCTTCCCGCCAGCCTGACCAGAATTCAGCCGGCGTGCCCGTGGTGGCATATTTCGCCTCATTCTTGGAAACGCCCATCAGCAGCTGCGAATAGAGGAAGAGCCCGGGAATGCCGTCGTCTTTCTGGTTGCGGATATGCTGGGATATGGCCTGCTCGATGGGGTTTTTCGCGTGCGGCGTCTTGCATTCGATAACGCCCAGGGGGATGCCGTTGACAAACAGGACGATATCGGGCCGCAGGGTCTCATGCGTACCCGCGCATTCAACGGGGAACTCCTCGGTGACATGATAAACATTATTTTCCGGATGCTCCCAATCGACGTAGCCCAGCGTAAAGCTCTTGATGTCGCCGTCCACCGACTGCTGCAGGCTCTTGCCCAGGCAAAGCAGGTCGTAGATTTTTTCATTGGTGCGGACCAGCCCGTCAAGCGGGATTTCCTTAAGCGCCTGAACGGCACTGAGGATATTGCCTTCGGTAAACGGCAGCTCCCTGCCCTTGAAGTGGATCCGGTTGTGCTCCCTGAGCCAGGAAGCCAGCACATCCTCGAGAAGGACATTGCCAAGCCTGCCGCCGCGCAACCTCAGAGCTTCCGCCGGCGTTAAATACTGCCACCCCAGGTTTTGCAGCAGGTGCAGCCCCGGCAGCTTGGAGATGGCGTCTTCGTTTAGATCTGGTGGGTCGATGTTCACGAAGCAGCCTTCGCGGGTAACTTGACACGCACTTCACCGGTGAGGAGTTTTTGCATGAGGCCTTTTTTCTGGTCTGACAGAAACGAAACTTCGGTAGTGAGAAGTTCGATTTCCTTGTCACATTCAAATAGAACACCGGAGATGCGGCGCTGCTCGGAAATTTCGGGCAACTTTATTTTTAATCCTTTAAGTTCCACAAGACGTATGCCATTGACTGTGCTACCTCCACCAAGCCTCGATAAATGCGCCTCTTTATAAAGTAATAACCATTTTAAATAGTCACCACTAAGCATTTCCTTTTTTGGAAAGAGCGCTTTTAAATCTTGGTTTATTGCAACGTCACGTGTAAAACGGATACTGGAACCAACCGCCATCCTTGTTGCAATAATATTGATATTTGGTGGTATTAGATTTGCCGAAGATGACTGCAAGCCCAGTTGTGAGATGCACTCTTGAGTTTTTTCTACATTGCCGGCGCTTATATCTTTTACAGTTGCCCAAGGGATGGATCCGCCCCAAAAAGCGCCCTTGTCTCTTGCAGGCGTCCCCCCGCCAACGATTCTTAAAAGGCAATCTCCCAATTTCGCGTCTAGCCACCCAGCCGACAGCTCAAGTATTTCAAGAACCGGCTCACCAAATTCGGGAAACCGCATGCGCCCGGTGAGCAGCTGCTGCATCAGGCCCTTCTTCAGCAACTTCTTCGCATCAATAAGCTCGCGCGTCTGCTCGATCGCCCTGTCCCAAGTAGAAAGGATTTCCGCGATTTTCTTCTGCTCTGCTTTATTGGGTAATGGAACACTAATTTGTGAAAGAAGCGACGTGTTCAAACATCGCATGGTTCCACCCACGGCAATGCTACGAACATAATGTTTAAAGGATGACAAATGAAAGAATGCGCTTAAAAATGCGGAATCGAGCTTCACGCCCTGCGGTCGGATTCGCAACAAACGGCCTGAAAATAACCAACCCTCCTCACTCTTTCTAATCAACGAATTTCTGTCAACTGAGCCAACGCGACTGAAGACTATGTCCCCCTGCTGCAATACATATGGCGCCAATCTTTTTTTATCGATTTCAGAAACCCTTGGAAGATTTTGATAGACTAGACCCTGTTCGCCCAAGTGCTCAACAGTAACAATAGGCGTTCCATCTTCGACATAATCTCTCTCGTGCAATTGAGCGCCGAATGGCCCCGTTTTGACATCGCTAACGGTTCTTAGTTGAACGCATTCCCAATCATCTGGGATCCAGCCCACCTTAGTCTTCTTATGTCCGGGTCTATTTGCATTTCGTCTGCTCATTTTCACCTACTCAATGTTCACTACAAATTCGCCGCTTCGGGCGACGCAGTCTCCATTTTTGACAATGAAACATTCAACCCAGTGAATTCCGGTATATAGGGTACCTTCGGCTTGAGTTAATCCACCCATTCCTGCAGTCTTAGAGTGGAAAATATCACCGCGTAATTGGCTAGCAGTACTGGCTTCGAAACCCGTGTTAACCACTTGCCAATAGACTTCAAACGGTCCTGGCGTATCCGTCCGTGCCGAAAAAAGTAAGTCACAATGCTTTGGCAAAGGATTGCAGTCATGGCGAAAGTTGCGCCACTCGCTGTTGTATTTATAGCGTCCCGAAATGGTCACAGAATATTTATTACGAATTGGCCAAATTGGGGCTTGCCGATGTGACACGTTAAATCGATCGGGCACACGAGTTACTCTGGGTACAATGGCTGGGACCCGGCCGGAACTTGTATCTGGAAGAAGGCGGACAGCCTCACTGATTATTCCTTCGCCCAGATGTGGTTTAAGAGACTCGCTCATAACGCGGATGTCTCCAGCGCCAAGTGCGCTCTTTATATCCGCACGAACCTGAAGCAACCATCGGCGAAATTTCAATTCACGCTCTTGGTGGGTCCTCCATTTGTCAGCAAAGTTTTCATGCGGGTTTACGGGATTAGGTATCCATGAAATGCCGTCTTTCTCCTGAATGAAGGCAGACATACCATTGACAATATTTATCAAAGCCTCAACGAGATCCCTTTCATTATTGTAAGCGTGGGCCGCGAGAGTTGTGATGATGATTGAGATCGGTTTATTATCCGGCTCATCCGCGAACATAATGTCTCGGTGTCGCTTTAGAATCTGGACCGCCTGCTGCAGTGGCGTTTTGATCTTGTAATCCGGTACATCCTCAATATTTGCATGTGTCGATTCAGCGAATTTGACTCGCCGCTCATCGTACACAGACATCATTTGTTCCTTAAACCAGTCTGCATAACCGGAAGGATTACTGCGCGGCCATTCGTCATTGAGCAGATGATAATTTGAAAGGGTGTTATCAGTGATCGCGATGCTTTTCTCTGCCTGCAAAGCCGAGACACCGTGCTGGATAACTTCCCAACTTTCAACATCAGGAATTGCTGGCAAAACATCCATGTGGAACTGGGCATCCTCACTATAATTTAATGTCCAGCAGCGATGGCCCTCTTCGGGATCAGAGCCCATGGAGTTGGCACTGGCATAGCTCTTGATTTCAGCCCCGACAAGTTCCTTTAATTGTTTCTGGCTGATCTTTTCTTTTGAGAGATCGAGCTTGCACACGAGATCGATGTCGTACTCCTCCGCATCAGAAATAGGCTTAATAACCGTGCCTAGGCGAAATGAACCTTGGGGGTATATTTCCGGCGCGAGAGCGGCAACGGATGATTCGTTTCTTCCCAACCACTTACCAATGGCCTGATAACGCTCCTCAGCTTGTTTGTAGCGACTTTCTGGAATGTCCAGTGCCTCGGTGACACCCCGAAACAAATTGTTTAACTGGCTTTTTGCGGTAATGCTATCGCTCGTGTTCATAATCTCCCCCTAAATGTGTAACGGCTTGAACTTAGGCGCAATGTGCTCCATGAAGTCCGTATAAAATGCTGGCGAAAAGTGACGACTTTCGTGAGCCGCTTTTGCTAGCAGCTCCCTTTCTTTCAGCAAGTCCAGCTTGAATATTCCGTCAGGAACCTTCGGATCCAATCTGAAAACTCTATCCGGTCCTAGGAGGCGCTTTGCCTGATTGGTCGCGCCGATACTTTGACCGCGTAAAATTACTTCAATTGCTTGAGCCCCCCATTGGCAGATGCCGCCGCGATCCAGTTTCTTGGGACGACCCTTAACCTCATCCGTAGTGCCGAGGCTGAGAACCCGGATGGCGCTCAAAGGTACATCCAGCATGCTGACAGCCTCGGTGATCCCTACCATGGACGGATTATTGGCCCAAATGCCGCCATCAACCAGCCGAACATGATCTAATTTACGGAAAGACGGAAAATAAGTCGGGGCAGCGCTTGTTGCCATGGCGACCTTCCACGCTGGGACTTTATAATCACGCTTTAGTCGATCATGATGCGGTGTTTTAAAGAGGTACACGTCATCCTCGCCAATGTTATATGCGGCAACAACAAGACGTTTGTGGCTGTCGGCTAATCGTTTCTCGCCAAAACAGTCTTTCAAAGCACGCTCCAGTTCCGCGCCGTCGTATTTGTTTCTGAAGCCACACTTGAGGCTAGCCAGACGACCGCCAGAAAAAATATCTGGCCCTCTCTCAATGTAGAAACGAACAATTTCATGGGGCCGCATCCCCATACCCAGCCCGAGTGCAATGATGCCGCCAGTGGAGGTACCAACGATCAGATCGAAATGGTTAGTGACTTGCGTGCCATGATCTTCTTCCAGGCAAGCAAGTACCGCAGCGGAGAATAAACCTTTAATTCCACCGCCATCCAGGGAGAGAATTTGAAACCGTTCATTCATGTTTTTAGTCATTCAGTAGCTCCTAAACGCCGCAATAAACGACAACCGATTCGACAACCTTATCGACAACCTGTTTATGCGAGAACATAATGTGCTCCCCTGCCCTTGCCCACCAGTCTCACGACGCCCAGCTCCACGAGCTTGTTCATTTCCTTTAGACCTGCCTGCCTGGAAATACCAAACTCCTGCGCGAGTTCGCCAACCGTAACCTGATTGTTTTGAATCGCCCGCTCCACTATCTTCATCTGCCGCTCGGTAAGCGCCACCTGGCCCTTATCTTTGAGGAATTTGATATCTCTGCTCAGGCCGATGACTTTTTCCTTGACGACTTTCAGGCTGACAGCCACACCGCCGGTAAAATAATCCAGCCATCCCGTCAGGTCCAGATTCTTCTGATCCACGGCTTTTAGCGCCGCGTAGTAACCGGGGCGGTCATTGTCATAGTAGTCATCGAGAGTAAAAAACCGTTTCACATCAAAGCCGCGCCGATAAAGCATCAATGTCGCGAGCACCCTGGCCGTGCGGCCGTTGCCGTCGATAAAGGGATGGATTCTGACCAGTTCGTAGTGGGCAATCCCCGCCTGCAGCACCGGATCAATATCATTGGCGCCGGGCGAATTTAGCCAGGTCAGGAATTCATCAACCAGTTTGGGCACCTGCCGCGAAGAGGGCGGCATAAAGACAACCTTTCCCGTGCGGGCGTTACCAACGAAAACCTGGCTTTTTCGAAAAGCGCCTTCCTCGTCAGAATTTTCAAGCGTTCCCTTGGTAACCCGCTTGTGAATGGCAAGGAGGTCTTCGGACTGGAAGCGGGTTTTTTTGGCGAATACCGCCAGCTGCTCCAGCACCTGCAGATAGTTAAGAACTTCCTGGCGGTCCTTTCTGGCGACCATCACTTCACGGCCTGCCGCAAGTTCGCTGACCTCTTCCATGGTCAGCGGATTTCCTTCGATGGCAGTTGACGAATGGGCGCTTCTTAATAATGCGTCGCGGCGCAGGGATACTTCCCACTTGGGAACGAGAGGAGCATTTAGCACTATCGCCCTGGCCTCGGATATGAACGTCAGATTCTTAACGATATTGTCTGTATAGCGCCAGTTGGGCTGAAACATTAGCGCCTACCTTTCATTGAGGCTTTTTGGCCAGAAGGCCAGCCTGGGGTGTTGGCCGGCCTGCTGATCGAAGGCCGAGGCTGGGTTTGGGCAAAGAAAAACCCGCCAAAATTGAGCATGCAGGGCAGAGGCTTGGCGGGTGTGCTGGCAATAAGTTATCACTGTGGCCGGAGGAATCAAAGTGTAAGCCAAAATCACTCACGAGAGCCCCAGCTCCTTCAGGTGCCGGTCCAGCTCTTTCCGCGTCGAGGCTAATTCCGCTTCGATCCGCTCGATCTCTTTTTGCACGGCGGGGATGTCGACGTCCTCTTCTTCCTCGAAGGTGTCCACGTAGCGCGGGATGTTCAGGTTGAACTCGGCTTCTCCGACTTCCTCCAGCGTGGCCAGATGCGAATATTTTTCGATTTCCCGAAAATCGCGGAAGGTGGCCACTATTTTCTCGATATCTTCGTCCCGCAACCGGTTCTGTTTCTTGCCGTCCTGAAATTCCCGGCTGGCATCGATGAAGAGAATGTGTTTGTCCCGCTTGGTCTTGGCCTGCTTCCAGGGCTTGCGGCTCTTGTTAAAAACCAGAATGGCCACCGGGATGCCGGTGCCGAAAAACAGCTGACCGGGCAGGCCGATGACGGCCTCCAGGATATTCTCCTCAATGAACTTCTGACGGATGACTCCCTCTGCGCCGCTGCGGAAAAGAACGCCGTGGGGAACCACAACGCCCACCTTGCCTTCGCCTTCCAGCGCGACCTCGACCATGTGGGTGACAAAGGCGTAATCGCCCCGGCTCTTTGGCGGCACGCCCCGCCAGAAACGGTTAAAGCGGTCGTGACCGGCGTCCTCGTGGCCCCACTTGTCGAGAGAGAACGGGGGATTGGCTACGACCACGTTGAAGCGCATCAGCTCGTCGTTCTCGATGAGCCTGGGATTGTTGATGGTGTCGGACCATTCGACGCGGGCGCCGTCCATGCCGTGCAGAAACATGTTCATGCGGCAGAGCGACCAGGTGGAGCCGTTCGATTCCTGCCCGAAAAGGGCGAAGTTCTTGCTGCCGACCTCGTGACCTACCTTTATCAGCAGCGAACCCGAGCCGCAGGCGGGATCACAGATACGGTCGCCGGCCTTGGGAGCCATTAGCTTGGCGATTAGCGTGGAAACTTCAGGAGGCGTATAAAATTCACCGGCTTTCTTGCCGGCGCCGGCGGCGAAACGGCCGATCAGGTATTCGTAGACGTCACCGATGACATCGCGGTTGCCGATGCGTGATGGCCTGAGATCAAGGCGCTCGTCAGCGAAATCCTCCAGCAGGTTCTTCAGGCGGCGGTTGCGGTCCCTCGTCTGACCGAGGGCCGGTTCGCTGTTGAAGTCGATATTGCGGAAAACATTTTCAAGCTTTGACTTATTGGCATCCTCGATTTTTTCCAGGGCGATGTTGATGATTTCGCCAATGTTGGCCTTGTCGCGCTGACTGTAGAGGGTGTCGAAGTCGCAGTCCTTCGGCACCACGAAGCGCTCGCGGCTGAGGGCCCGCTCCACCCGGACCTTGTCGCCTTTATACTTCTCCTTGTACTGCTCACGCTTATCCTTTGTCAGGTCGCTCATGTACTTGATGAAGAGCATCGTCAGGATATAGTTCTTGTATTCAGCAGGATCGACGGCGCCCCTGAAAGTGTCGCAGGCGCGCCAGACGACATCGTTTATTTCCTTCTGGGAAATGTGTGGGTTCATCGTTTTTTCTCCTTTATTTCTGGACAGCCTGAGTGCATATGGATTCGACCAGCTTGCCCCTCAGCTCAGCAAGTTCAGCGCAAAGATTGCGCTCGGCAGCCAAGAGACTGCTGGCCCTTATAATTTTTTCCTGTATTCGTATGGGCGGGATTGGAATGCTCATATTGGCCAGCGTCTTTTTTGAAATAAACGACATCCGGGTTCCTGATGCCTGGGATTTGAAGTAATTCTGCGCCGTCTTCTGGTTTAGCCACCAGGTTGCATACTGTGGTAGCACCTCGCGATCTTTGATTCTGACCACATAGAATGTGCTGGCCGCAAGGGTTTTCTGAAGCGAGTGTTCAAGGTAAATTGCAATATTATCCAGCCCTCGAGCCTGAAATAATACATCGCCCCTCTTTACCAGGTAAGGTTCAGGATCGCGCTTTGGGTTAAACGACAATAGGGTTTTTGCCTTCAAAGCATGACACCCGTCGAAATCACTGCCCTGAATAAGGGCATGCGTGCCTTCAATGTTTTCCTGGACGCGACCCTTTGTTTGGTAACCGACCTGAATTTGGGATATGTCCTTCAATTGTGAAATGTGAGTCATATTTTTGTAAGTAGAGAACAATATTGTTCTTATTATACAAAAAAATACTGCCCTGTCAAATTTATAAGTAAGTAAACATAATAATTACTTTTTCCTATTACGAGTGCTACCGCGGATTTCAGGCAATTGAGGCCAGTTCCAGCTCAACGAGACGGCAGTTTAGGAAACCGGTGAGGCCCATTTCCAGCGCCATTTCTTTTCCGTCGATCTCACGCACCAGGCAGACGCCCAGAATGCTGCTGGTAAGGAAGGCGGCATCCTCCCCCGCCCGCAGCTCGCCCAGCTTGGGCGCCTCGTAGTGCACCTCGATACCCATTTCTTCAGCGATGCCGATGACCTTTCCCCTGACGATGCCCGGCAGAATCTGCTGATCCTCGCCCGGTGTGAGCAGGGTGATTTCCCCGCCATTCAGGGAATCCCCGCCCTGGTGATGCCCGCCATTCAGGGAAAAAAAGATGTTGGAGAGCGAGCCCTCGAGCAGGCGTCCGTGGCCGCTGGTGAAGATGGCCTCCCCGGCGCCGGCCGCGGCGGCCTCGCGCCGGGCGGTCACCGTCGCCAGCAGGCTGCCGTTCTTCAGCCGCGCCAGGCTGCCCCGGTTGGCGGCGATGGTGGCGCAGGCGATTCCTTTTTCATAAATCTCCCCGGGAAATCCCGCGAATGGTTCGGCGGTGAGAAGCAGGGTCGGTTCGATGCCCTCGTGGGGATCGATCCCTCCGGGGCTGGCCGGAAGCCCGCGCGTCAGCTGGATGCGCAGGCGGCCGTCATCGACCCGGTTGGCTTCGGCCAGGGCCAGCGCCTGGTCACGCAGGCCTTCGGCGTCGATGGGGCTGCCGATTCCTGTTTTTTCCATGGAATTTTTCAGCCGCCGGTAGTGGTCGGCGAAGAAGACGGGTTGGCCCCTGAGGATCTTTAAAATCTCGATCAGGGAGTCGCCGTAGGCAAGGCCGCGGTCGAAGACAGAGACCATGGCCGCGGCGGCTGGGACGAGCCGGCTGTTTAAGTAAACGTATGTCATCGCATCCGCGCCGCTGCCGCCCGGCCGGCAAACTCTACCGCCCTGACCATCGCTTCCGCCTTGCGCAGCGTCTCGCGGTGTTCGCGGGCGGGGTCGGAGTCGGCGACGATGCCGGCGCCCGCCTGGGCGTAGACCCGGTTCCCGATTCTTGCCAGTGTGCGGATGATGATGTTCATGTCCATGTTGTCGTTGTAGCCGATGTAGCCGAAGCTGCCGGTGTAGGGGCCCCGGCGCACCGGCTCGAGTTCGTCGATTATCTCCATGCAGCGAACCTTGGGACAGCCGGTGATGGTGCCGCCGGGGAACATCGCCTTCAGCAGGTCCAGGGCGTCTTTCTTTTCGTGCAGCACTCCCCGCACGTTCGAGACTATGTGGATCACGTGGGAATAAGCCTCGTTCACCATCAGCTCGTTGACCTGCACGCTGCCGTAGTCGCAGACGCGCCCCATGTCGTTGCGCTCGAGGTCGACCAGCATGATGTGCTCGGCGCGCTCCTTGGGATCGAGGTTGAGCTCCTGCCTGAGGCTGTCATCCTCGTTGAAATCGGCCCCGCGCCTGCGGGTGCCGGCGATGGGCCGGGTCTGCGCCCGCCGCCCCTCCAGCTGCACCAGCCGCTCGGGCGAGGACGAGATCAGCTGGTAGCCGCCGAAATCGAGGTAACCGGCAAAGGGGGATGGATTCACGGTGCGCAGCGCTGAATAAAGATCGAGGCTGTCGCCCGAATAATCCAGCTCCAGGCGCTGGGAGAGGTTCGACTGGAAGATGTCGCCGGCGAGGATGTACTCCTTGGCCCGCTCTACTATATGCCTGAAGCCGTCCCCGGTCATGTTTGACCGCGTTAAAGAACTTTGGTTAAAACTGAAACGGTCGATTTCTGGCGGGGCTTCAGGGGCGCGCTCCGCCGCTGCGCGGCGGAGCGCGCCCTCGGCTTCCTCGAGTTCCCCGGGCGCCGCGTCCTCGAAAACAAGATGAGCGGCGCCCCGCCAGTGGTCGTAACAGATGAGCCGCCTGGGAAAGATGAAATCAAATTCCGGGAAGGACAGGTCGTCGACGGCCCGGGACGGCAGCTTCTCGATATAGCGGCCGGCATCATAGCTGACCATGCCGAAGGCGCCGCCGGTAACGGGCGGATCCGGAAACCCTTTCGGATGATTCGGCGGCCGGGTGCCACTCGCGGGATGGCCGTCATTGGTGGGCGGCAAGACCGCTGCCGGCGCCAGCGCGCCGATAAGCTTCCGCAAGAATCCAAAGGGATCCCCGACTTCTTCCTCGACCGTGCAGTCGGAGCCGCGCAGCGTCGCCATCCCGGCCTTGATGGTCACCATCAGGCGCGGGCTCCAGGCGAGGAAGGAATAGCGGCAGAGGTCGGGGTTGCCGCCGGCGCTGTCGAGCAGCACGAAGGGGCCGCTGCCGGGGAGGCCCAGCCGCCGGATGAGGCCGACGGGGTTGGTCAGCCGGATTTCAATCTCCCTGCGGGAGACGCGCCGGGCCGGAATCAGCAAATCTTTTAGTGGCAGATCCATGGGCAACCCGCAGTTAGACCCGGGCGGCGCTGCTAAAAGAAGTGTATTTGTCCTTGAAGACCAGGTCGATGGTGCCGGTGGGGCCGTTGCGGTGCTTGGCGACGATCAGCTCGGCCATGTTTCCGGGATGCCCGTTCTCTTCCTTGGGCCGGTAGATGAACATCACCATGTCGGCGTCCTGCTCGATGGCGCCGGATTCCCTCAGGTCGGAGAGCTGCGGCCGCGGCGGGGTCCTCGATTCCACGGCGCGGGAAAGCTGGGAGATGGCCAGAACCGGGATCTTAAGCTCGCGCGCCATGATCTTGAGCGAACGTGAAATCTTGGTGATCTCCTGCTGCCGGTTCTCGTAGCGTCCATCGGACATCATCAGCTGCATGTAGTCGATGATGACCAGGCCCACCTTCTGCTGGCTGGCAAGCCGGCGCGTCAGTGCCTTGATCTCGAGCATATTTGTGCCAGGGGTATCGACGACGGTGATCGGCGCGCGCTCCAGGCGGGCGCAGGCCTCGGTCAGCTTGGCCCAGTCATCGGGCCCGACGGCGCCGGTGCGCAGCCTGTGGCTGTCGACCCGGCCCTGGGTGCACATCATGCGCTGGGCCAGCTCGCTGTCGCTCATCTCCAGGCTGAAGATGACCACGCGGACGTCGTCCTTCAGGGCGATGTTCTGGGCGATGTCGAGAGCCAGCGCCGTCTTGCCCACGGCGGGGCGCGCAGCCAGGATGATGAGGTTGGATTCCTGAAAACCGGAGGTCAGCTTGTCGAGGTCGGAGAATCCGGTGGAGATGCCGGTGATCTTGCGGCCCTGCTCGTGCAGCTTCTCGATGCGGTCGAACTGCTCGGCCAGCAGCTCCTTCAGAGGCCGGGCGACGCCGTGTATCTGCCTCTGCGCGATCTCGTAGACCAGCTTCTCGCTCTCGTCGAGCAGCTCCCGGACCTCGCCGGGGCGCTCATAACCGAGCTCGGCGATGCGGTTTCCCACCTGTATCAGCGAGCGCAGGACCGAATTCTCGCGAACGATGGCGGCGTAATGGGAGGCGTTGGCCGCCGCCGGCACCGTTGACACCAGGGTATGGATGTAGGCCTTGCCGCCGACCTGGTCGAGCACGCCCCCCAGGGCGAGGTGCTCCGTGACCGTGATCGGATCGACAGGATTGCCCCGGTTGAAGAGCTCGGTGATCGCCCGGAAGATCTCGCGGTGCGAGTCACGGTAAAAATCGGTGTCGTGGATCTTCTCCACCACGGCCGTGATGGCCATGGGGGAGATCATCATGGCGCCGAGCACTGAAACTTCGGCCTCGAGATTCTGCGGAAGCAGGGAAGGTGCCGTTTTCAGCTCGCGCGCCACGGGCTCCTCAGGCCTGTGCCGCCGGCGCCACGATTACCTTGGCGTTGGCTTTGACCCCTGTATTTACTTCGATCTCGACCATGTAGTCGCCGGTCTCCTTGATCGGTTCCTCGAGGTTGATTTTTTTCTTGTCGATCTTGACGTTGCGCGCGCGCAGGATCTCCTTGGAGATATCCGCGGCGGTAACCGAGCCGAAGAGCTTGCCATCCGCTCCCGCCTGGGCGGTCACGGTCAGCACGGTCTTGCTCAGGATCTCGGCCAGATCGCCGGCGCGTTCGACGTCGCGGACCTTCCTGGCCTCTTCCTCTTCCTGGCGGTGCCTGACCTCGGCTATGCGGCCGGGTGAAGCCTGTTCCGCCAGGTTGCGGGGCAGAAGGAAATTGCGGGCATAACCGTCGGCGACGGTAACGACCGCACCCCTGTCGCCCAGCGTCTCAACGTCCTGCAACAATATCACGTCCATGTCTTCGAGGTCTCCTCTCTTAATTATTTTTGCAGCTATTTGCAGCTGTTAATATTTGGCGCTATTTGCTTGGTACGCCCGCGGGCTGACTTAGTGACCGGCAGCTTTCCTGCCGATGAGCCGGCGGCGAAAGTCGAACCAGATGTCAAACAGTCCCAGCAGGCTGGTGGTGTAGAAGAATGCCTCCAGCACGACCACGCAGGCGTAGATGCCGGCCCGCTTCCCCCTCGACAGCTTGAAATGCCAGACCAGGAAGCTGACGACCGACAGGCCCTGGACGAAGAACATCACGCCCGAGGCGATCAGCAGGTTCATGCCAACGAGGTAGACCACTTCGGCGCCGGTTCCATCGACGGTATAGGCGTAGATCAGGCAGACAAAGCCGGCGATGGTCGCGTAGGCGAAGGCCCAGTGCACCCGCATTTCCCGGAAAACGAAGTCCTGCGGGAACGGTGTTCCCGCCTTTTCGAAAACCCTGCGGCCGATGGCGATGAAAGCCCCTGAGAACACGAGCGAGGCTACCAGCAGCACCGCCGGCGCCAGATAGGGCAGCGCCGTGGCGAAATTGCTCACACCCTGAAGCGTGGCGTCGATATCCTGCTGGCTCATCCCCATGGCCTGATAGATCTGCCGGCTAGAGTCGGCGTTCTGGTCGGCCAGGGACTGCATGGCGCTCACCGGACCCTGGCCGCTGATGAGCAGTACCGCTCCCAGCCAGAGGACAAGGACCACGAAAAGCAGCCCCGCCGTCACCATGAACAGGCGGAACTGACTGACGCCGCGCCGCAAAGCAATTCCGGCGCCGGTGCCGGCCAGAGCAGCCAGCAGCAGGATCAGCATGCCGGCATAGACCCCGGTCAGGGCCAGACAGACGGCCCCGGCGATCAGGCTGACGGCCATGCCGGCCAGGATGCCGTACCGGTGGGTGACCAGCGCTGCCGGAACCAGGATCGCGGGAATCGCTATCAGCGACAGCAGGGGAAGAAAAGCGATGACTATCCCCAGAGCGATCGAGGCTGCGAGCGCCTTGCCTGCGACCTTGAAAACCGCACCTTTGTCGGCGGTATCGGCCAACGGTTCAGTCCTATCTGACCAGATACGGCAGCAGAGCCATTTCCCGGGCGCGCTTGATGGCAATGGCGAGCTGGCGCTGATGGCGCCGGCAGGTCCCGGTGACACGGCGGGCGCGGATCTTGCCCCGGTCGGAGACGTAACGGCGTAGCTGGTTATAGTTCTTGTAGTCGATCTCGTCGACCTTTTCCTTGCAGAAATAGCAGTATTTGCGGCGCTGGGAACCTCCCCCGGCTCGCCAGGACGGCCGCTTGCTGCCGCCGCGGCGCGGTCCTGAACCTCTTGAAGATGATGGTGGCATGTAAAAACTCCGTTTCTAGTTTCTTGTTCCTGGTTCCTGGTTAAAACCAAAGGGCGTTGCCTTTGCGAGGCAAGCCCCCTGGCTGGTTTTTTCCCGCTTAAAACGGGATGTCGTCATCAGACGACGAAGGTGCATCAAAATCGGACGTATCGGGGTTCAAGCCCGACGGCGCTCCCGTTGCTACCGGCGCGGCCGATGAGCCTGCGTCCTGGCGCGTGCCCAGGAACTGCACCGTATTGGCGATGACCTCCACCTTGGAGCGCTTGGAGCCGTCCTGGGCTTCCCAGCTGCGGAAGCTCAGCCGCCCGTCAACGGCGACCTGCCTGCCCTTGGCGAGATACTGGCTGCAGCTCTCCGCCTGGGCTCCCCAGACGACGATGTCAAAGAAGTTCGGCTTCTCGATCCACTCGCCGGACTCGTTCTTGTAGCGTTCGTTCACCGCCAGCCCCAGCGTGCACACGGACTTGCCGTTGGGCGTCGTCCTCAGCTCGGGGTCGCGGGTCAGGTTTCCTACCAGGGTTACACGGTTGATACTGGCCATCGAGTGCCTCCTTTAGCTCTCACTTACTGCTACTTTTTCCTTGAGGGCCACCGGCATGAACCGGATCACCTCGTCGGTTATCCTGAGGATGCGCGAGATCTCGTCTAGCACAGCCGGAGTGATGGTGAGAGTGATGACGTAATAGAAGGCGTCGCGGATATGGTCGATCTCGTAGGCAAGACGCTTCTTGCCCCATTCCTCGACTTTTTCAACCGAGCCGCCGCCGTCCGTGGACGTCTTCCTGATGCGGTCCAGTATTTCCGTCTGGCGGGCGGGCTCTGCTTCAGGGTTGAGCAGAAGCATTATTTCGTAGTTGCTCGTGGTACTCACCTCCTTTGGTCTATGGCGGCCCCATGCCTTTGCATGGAGCAGGAGTGGGAATATTTGGCGCGTATGCCGGCCCTTGCCGGGCCCGCAACGCTATGTGCGCAGGCGGCTGCCTTAGCAGGCGCGCGACGCTATGCAGTGGAAGTGAAGAGTATAGCAGAAGCCGCGGACGGATTGAATTCGGGGGTGACGCCGCCGGTACAAGCTCTACTGTTGAAAGCCGACCTTCCGTCTATCCTCTAATTGAATTAGGAATGGCTCCGGCGGCGGGAATTGTATGCGTGAAACATCAGGGGCCATGTTTCTAAACTCTTCCGGAAATTCATTCCAGGAAATTTCATTCTGCCGGCCAAGCTTGATCTCACCTTTCTTGATTTTTTCCTGGGCGAACCAGTAAAGAATTTTTCTTATATCCTGGGATAGGTGGTCAAATCCCCAAACAGCAGCCTGGCTTCCGGAGCATGAGACAGAAACTCCTACTTCCTTCTGACTGTGTTTCTCGTCGGGCTGACCGATCTTTTCTTCCGGTGTAAGAGTAAAATCAAACCGGTATTCTACTCCATCCATGAGAGCATCACTCGTCCGGCTCGATCCTTTGTAGCTGCATAAATACATGTTAATTCCTCCAAACAGAATCCAGTCCGGGATTGCCCAGACATTTGGTTGCATTTGTCTTATTGTTTTTCCCCTATAAACAATCAGGCCGATCTGTCGTGTTTTCTTTTTTCCCAGTGGAATGGAATCAAAAAAGTGGATAATACTCCGAGCCGAACCTGGGTGGACGTTTGTTGAGGCTTTGGCCTCAATGGCAATGATGGTCTCGTTCGTCCAGATAACAAAATCCACCTCCGCGCCCGCGCTTGTCCGGAAAAAGCCAAATTTTGGGGGCTCCTCCATCCAGGATAACCACTTTACTATTTCTCCAGCGATAAAGGTTTCATATAGGGGTCCATCGCCAGGGTTGAATCGTTCAGACAGTACCCTAGCCAAGCCCGTATCCAGCCAATAAATTTTCGGGCTTTTCACAAGTCTGCTGGAGATATTGTCTGAATAAGGCTGTAGCAGATGTACCTGATAAGAGATCTCTAAAAATTTGAGGTATTTCTTGATTGTGTTCACGCTGACGCCAAGGTCTCGAGAAACCTCGGAGTATGAAAGTATCTGTCCGGTGCGAGCAGCAAACAGAATTTGAGCTCGGGCAAACTGGTCAAGATCTGCAACACGGCCGACATCAGCCAGGTCTCGTTCCAAATATGTGCTTCTGTAATCCCGCAGCCAGATTCTGCGTTGTTGATCTTCGGGCAGCGTTTCTACCGGGGGGAAGCCTCCCCAAACCAGGCCGCGATGGCTTCTCTCTTGAAGTAACTGTCCGGCCGAGGGAGATGGCGGGGAGTTAATAAGCTTAGTCAGGGTCACTTCCCCTTCCTCCATAATCTGATTAATTACGATTTCCGGCGCTTGCTTGCCATGGACTCTTTCCCCCACAGCCAAAGGCCAAAGAGAAAGAATAGTTATGCGGCCGGCAAGTGATTCCCGAACTTTATTGAGAAGGAGAATCTGGGACGATCCCAAGAGGAGAAAGCGTGGAGTTACTTGACGATCTGTAATAAGTTTCACAACATCCAGAAGTTCGGGCTGCTTCTGAATTTCATCCAGAACCACAAGTTTGCCAGGCAAGTTGAGCAGGCTAACTGGATTCTCATGCAATCTTATCCGTTCATCTGGATCATCCAGGTTGAAGTAAGCGATATCCAGGTCTGATTCGACAGGCAAGATATCACGCACCATCGTAGTCTTGCCTGTCTGGCGGGCACCAGTCAACAGCGCGATTTTGCGAGTTGCGACCCTGTCTTCGAGCATCCTGGAAATATGACGCGGGTATAATTTCATATATGCAAATTATCATAATACTTGCAATAATACAATGTAATTTTGCAAGATGACGTTAATTATACTCGTTTTCTGCCACTCAATCATGAAATTCAAAACAGAATTGCAGCTTTTGTTTGAACTCCCGCCGCCGCGGGAAATTGCGAAGTAATGCGCATTTTCGCGTTGCTTGACCTGTTCACGTGATTGGGAGGAGCCATGAAAACCGACGAAGCCACGAAGATAGAGATCCCCTATCCCGATATCGAAGCGCCGCTACAGCTGAGGATCAGCGTCGGCGCCTGCCGTCTGCGCATTTCCCCGGAGGAAAACACGGCCGGCGCCTGGATCACCGGCAGCTACGAGGATCCCGGCGGCGGCCTTGCCTCGAAGATCGTCGACGAGGGCGACGGCATGGTCCGCATCACCCAGAAGGGCAGCATCTCGGCGATCAAGACGCCATTCTCCGGGGCTCCGCAGCTCGAGCTCTTGCTTGGCAAGGCCCGCCCTTTCACGCTCATCGTCGAGACCGGCGCCAGCGAAAGCTCCCTCGAACTCGGCGGGCTGCCGCTGATCCGGCTTGTCATCAAGAAGGGAGCCGGCAAGAGCGAGATCGATTTTTCCGAGCCCAACCCGATCGAGATGGATAACATCGATATCAGCGCCGGAGCCGTGACCATGGTCATGAGGAACCTGGCCAACGCCAACATGTCCCGGATGGCCCTCGACGGCGGCGCCGCCACCTACGATTTCGACTTCGGCGGCGAGCTTCACCGCGACGCCAGCGTCAAGCTGACGGCCGGCGCCTCTCTGGTCAAGGTCAGGGTGCCCGCGACCACGGCGGCGAAGATCACGCCGGGCTCGGTGCTCGGCAGCCTCGACATCGGCGACGGCCTGGCCAAGAAAGAGGGCGCTTTCTGGACCGAAGCGGCGCTCGCGGGGAAGACGCCGGTATTGTCCGTCCTTGCGAGCATGGCGCTGGGATCCCTCAGCCTGCAAGTGACGGGGGGGAGCTGAGATGAAGTTCTCGCGAATAAAAGTAACCGGCCCGCGGCTGGCGGCGCTGCTCGCCGCCGCCGGCGCCAGCAGCTACGCGACCGTTGGCAGGCGGAAACTGACCCGATGGGGGGCAACCGAAGAGGAGACCCTGATTCCCCTTCCCGGGGATGAGATCGTCAGCAACCCCCGCTACTCCGTCAATCACGCCATCACCATCAACGCCCCGGCGGCGGTGGTCTGGCCGTGGGTGGTGCAGATGGGCCAGGGACGCGGCGGCCTCTACAGCTACGACTGGCTGGAAAACATCCTGCGCATGCGCGTCCATAGCGCCGATCGCATCATCCCGGAATTCCAGGACCTCAAGCCAGGCGACACCTTCCGGCTGGTTCCCGAGGATTATTTCACCGACCTGCACTTCGAGGTCGTATCGGTTGAGCCCGAGCACGCACTGGTCATGCGCAGCCCCGGTTCGCCGGCTGAAAATCTTGCCGGGCACAAACCGTTTGTGAGCTGGACGCTGGCGCTGATCCGGCTCGACAGCCGCACGACCAGGCTGATCGCCCGTACGCGGTCTGATTTCGGGCACACTTTTTCCGACCTGATGTGGAACAAGTACGGCCTGGAGCCGGTGCATTTCATCATGGAGCGGCGCATGCTGCTGGGAATCAAGCGGCGGGCCGAGGCCTCGGTCACCACCGGCGGCGGCGGGCTGGGCGAAGCGGTGCCGGTCTGCGGCCCGGCGCGGGCGGCGGCGTGAGCCAGCCGAAGAGCGGCGGCGTGAAATCCGAGGTAAAATTTTTCCTTTGCCAATAAGTTAGAGCAGGCTCAAAGCGGGGAACATTATCTGTCGTGGAGCTAGGCCCGAAAACCAAAATTGACGACCTGCTGAGCGGTTATCCCTTTCTGCTGGAATTCTTTCTGGCCAAGTCCCCCAGGTACAAGCTGCTGCAGAACCCGGTTTCAAGGAAAACCATCGGTAAAGTGGCCTCACTGGCCCAGGTGGCGTCCATGGGCGGACTGCCAATCGATCAGCTTCTTTCTGAAATTGCTGCTGAGATCAGGAAAAATACCGGCGAAGAGGTGACGGCCGGACAGGGGAATGATGACGAGGAGGCGCCGGCCGGGCGCGATGAAGTTGGTATCAGGGGCGCGGAGCCAGATGACCGCGCCGCCAGGCAGGAGATCCTGAAAGGTATAATCATGGACCTCCACAACGGCGAGGACATGGAAATCCTGAAACAGCGGTTCCATGATCTTGTCAAGGATATCGACCCGTCTGAAATCGCCGCCATGGAGCAGGGGCTGATCGAAGAGGGCATGCCCGAATCGGAGATCAAGCGTTTATGCGATGTGCACGTTGAAGTGTTCCGGGAATCCCTTGCGAGCCAGGCCGCGCTCGCGACGCCTCCGGGCCATCCCGTGCATACGTTCATGCGCGAGAACCGGGCCGCGGAGGAAATCACGCGGGAGATGGCGCGGGTCCTTGATAAGGCCGGTGGCCTGGGAGAAGAAGAATTTTTCAGGCAATACCGGGATGAGCTCGAACAGCTGATGGAGCGGCTGGCTGACATCGACCTTCATTATCTGCGGAAGGAAAACCAGCTCTTCCCCCTGCTGGAGAGGTACAAGATCACTGGGCCCTCTCAAGTCATGTGGGCGCTCCATGATGACATCCGGGACGCCATCAAGACAGCCCGGGGCGAACTCGCGGCCTCGCGGGAACATGAAGTAATAAACACACTCAGATATGTGATCAAGTCAATCAATGACATGATCTACAAGGAAGAGAACATCCTCTTCCCCATGGCCATGGAAACACTTTCCGAAGCCGATTGGCAAAAAGTCGGCCAGGGTGAAAGCGAGATCGGATATGCCTGGATTGTTCCCGAACAGGGCGTGGCCACGGAAGAAACCATTAGTCCGGTTTTTAGGAAATCGGCCGGGGGGCCCACATCGGCCGGGGGGTCCGTCTTTCTGGATCTCGCCACCGGGCAACTGACTCCCGAACAGGTAAAACTGATCCTGACGCATCTGCCCGTAGAGATCTCCTTTGTTGATGAGAACGATGAGGTGCGTTACTACTCGCAGGTGCGGCACAAGATATTTCCCCGCAGCCCCGGCGTGATCGGCCGCAAGGTCCAGAACTGCCATCCACCGGCCAGCCTTGACAAGGTTCAGAAGATCCTCAATGAGTTCAAGTCAGGCAAGAAGGATGTCGCGGATTTCTGGATTGAGAAAGAAGACAGATTCATCTACATCAGATACTTCGCCGTTCGAGATGATAGCGGAGCCTACAGGGGTACTCTTGAGGTTGTCCAGGACGCGACGGCTGTAAGAGGGCTGACCGGCCAGCAGCGTTTGCTCGACTGGGAGTGAGTGACGGCGCAGATTGGTCCTAGCGCCAGTACTCCGGGTAGCTCCTGACGGCCGGGATGTTATTCACCGCCAGGGCCACCGCCAGCAGCACCAGCGCGCCCGCGCCTACGGGGATGAAAGGATAGAGCCAGCCGAGGTTGTGCACCTGCTGGCCGCCGATGACGGCGATAAGCGCGGTGGCGCCTCCCGGAGGATGGACGGTCCCGGTTGCCAGCATGGCGACGATGGCCAGTGACACCGCCGCCGCGGCCGCCAGCCAGGTGGTGCCTCCCAGCAACTGCCACGCGGCCACGCCGACGAAGGCGGAGACGATATGACCACCGATAAGGTTCCGGGGCTGGGCGAGCGGACTCTTGATGGCGGCGTAGACCAGTACCGCCGACGCGCCAAATGAACCGATAAAAAGCGTGAGGTCGCGCGGCTCAAAAAATTGCGAGGAAAGCCAGGCACAAAGACCTATGCCGATCGCCGCCCCCAGCCAGGACCAGAAAATCTCGGGGAGGCCCACACGGGGCGGCGACTGAGCCACGGGTTTCAGTTTGGCTGCCGGCTTCAACCTGGCCGCCGTCCCGGCACCGCCAGCCCGGGGCTCGAGCCGCGGGCAGCTGTCACAGGGAAGGCCGTTAAGCGCCAGCCGTTCGCTGGCATGTTTGAGCGCCAGCCGGTAGATCTCCCGCAAGTCCTCATCCGTGACATCAACGTAAGTCTTGAGTTCCTTGAGGGCCGATCGCAGATCTTCATCGGTGATATTGAACTCCGAATTTTCCATCACTTCTCCTTACAGAGATGGATTTTCAGTAGACTTCACGCCGCGCCGCGATCTCCATGAGCTCTTGCCATGAATGCTTCCTGGCCGGCTTCCTGGCCGTCTGGTCAAACTTGCTGCTCTTTTCGTGCTATTTAGTTTAGAGCATTAGCTTTATCACTTATGACAGTGAACAGTTTTCCTCGCCAGGGCTGGCAGACAGCCACTGGCGTCTGGCGTCTTCCGTCCCGTTTTTATGCCGCCGGAGCGTAAATACTGCGGCCCTGCCCGAAATAGGAATCGTAGACGTGCTGATATAGAAGGTCACATTTCTGCTGATAAATCTCTTTGGTAAATGTACCAGGTAACTCGTTGTCCAGCATTTCACTGATAGCCACTCTCACTGCCGCCCGCGCCTGTTGGCGCTTGCGCCAGTCCAGCACCAGTGTCTCTCTCTTAAGCGTTTCCAGTAAATCCCTGGCGGCAATTTTTACCAGTTTGCGATCCTTTTCTGAAAGATCCATATCCGGCCGGGTCAGGAGATCAAATATCGCCAGTTCTTCCTCGCTTAGTTGCTCGACGACGGCCCGCTGGTCTTCCTGACTCAGCTCCCGGGTGAGTTCAAGCAGCCTGTTGTAGAGTGCCTCCACATTGCAGGCGCCGGCATTATATTCATCTATCATCTCCTGGAGTTTGGTCAGGAAATCCATACGGCTGTGATTAAGCGCCACCATTTTCTTTATTTTCACGGTCAGGGCGGTCTTGAGCCTTTCTGTTTCCAGATGGCGATGGCCCTTCTCAAAACGGGCTCTTAGCGCATCGAAATCTACTTTGCTGAGATCGATGGCGTTATCGGTAGCGGAGATGATGTAACCGGCGGCGGCGATGGAATCGTCGAGCAGACGATCCACGGACTCAACCACTTCAGAGACATCCACCTCGGGAGCATCGGAGCGGATTTTGTCGGCGATCACTGAAAAGAGTGCGCGAGCAGGGCCGAACTCGTTGTCTGCCTTGTCCGGCAGTATCGCCCGGAACAGGCGGTTAACATTGTCAGCCAGCGACAGGAAACGCTTTTTAGTTTCTTCTTTGGCGACTATGATGTCCGCCGCGTCGTCCCGCAGCCTGATGAAATCAAAACCTTCAGCGGCGACAAGCGCTTTCGTATCTATTTGCAACTCCGCGCAATATGCCTCAGTCTCTTCGATCGCCCTCTTCAACTCCGCCACCAGCGCCGACTTGTCCTGAACCGGCCAATCACCTTCGCCTAAAACGCCACCTGCCGCTGTTCCATAAATAGCCAGAGCGCGTTGAAGGCTGCGGAAGATGCCTACATAATCGACGATCAGGCCGTTAACCTTCTCGTCACCGAAGACACGATTTGCCCTGGCGATGGTCTGCATAAGAGTGTGATTGCGCATGGGCTTGTCGAGATAGATGGTGGAGCAACTGGGCACATCGAAACCGGTCATCCACATGGCGCAGACGAAAACGATGCGGAAGGGATCGCCGGGGTCTTTGAATTTCGTGTCCAGGTCTTCGCTGACCATGCGGCGGCGGTGAGGCGCGATATCGAGACACATCTGCCGGAAGTCCTCGATTTCATTTTGCGCCTGAGAAACGACCACCGCCATGTCGGTCTCTTCCATGTATTTGATCCTGGCCGCCAGGGCTTCGCGCTCGGTTTCCCTGCCGGCGAAATCGCTCTCCTTCAGTTCGGACTTCAGTTTTTCCAGATACACGCCCCAATACTTGCGCACCTTGCCGTACATGCGCACGGCGGTCGCCTTGTCGATGGCAACAACCATGGCTTTGCCGGCGAAGCCACGGCCCATAAAGTGTCCAACAATGTCCTCAGCGACTTTCTCCAACCGGTCGTCACGGGTGATGAGGTGGTACTCGCGCGCGAACTCCCGCTCCAGCTTCTTTTCCTGTTCCTCGCTTAGCTCGGCGTCCTCAAGGAGGCGCTCCATGTCTTCGTTAAGGTCCTCGTTGGTAAGCTGCAGCTCCGGAATGCGGTTCTCGTAATAGAGCGGCACGGTGGCGCCGTCGTCCATTGACTGTTTGAAGTTATACACGCTCACGTAGTCGCCGAAGACCTCGCGGGTCTTCTCTTCACCCACCATCAGCGGCGTGCCCGTGAATCCGATGAAGGAGGCATGGGGCAGCGCGTTTCGCATGTTGAGGGCGAAGGTGTCGTACTGGCTGCGGTGAGCCTCGTCGGTGATGACGATGATGTCGTCACGCTCGGAAAGCATGGGGTAGGTAGCGCCCTTGTCGGTGCGGAACTTCTGGATGAGCGTGAAAATGAAGCGGTGGTCTTCACGGAGCAAGCGTTTTAAGTTCTCTCCGCTCACCGCCTGGATTTCGCCTTCGGTCACGGAACCGGCCGAAGCGAAATATTTGTAGATCTGGTCGTCGAGGTCGGTGCGGTCGGTGACAATGAGGAAAGTGTAATTGCCGGGCAGTTTCCTGAGCACCTTCTGAGAGAAGAACACCATGGAGAGACTCTTGCCGCTCCCCTGCGTATGCCAGAATACGCCGAGCCGGCCTTGCCTGTCCCGCGCGTCACCCATCGCCTCTATGGCATTGTTCACGCCTAGGTACTGATGATTCTTGGCGATCATCTTGATGAGGCCGCCGCGGATATCGCTGAAGACCGTAAAATTCTCGACCAGATCGAGAAAGCGGCTCTTATCGCAGACTCCTCGGATCATAGTATCAAGCGAAACAACACCTGCCTCGCCCTCGCTGTTGATTTTTTTCCACTCGTTGAAGTGGCCCCACTCTGAAGTCATACTGCCGATGCGGCTCTTGCTGCCGTTGGAGAGAATGACGAGGGCGTTGTACCAGAAAAGTTGGGGAATGGCGTTTTTGTAATCACGCAAGTTGTCGCGGTAGGCATTTTTCAGGCGCTTGTGTGAGGCTTTTAGTTCGATGAAAAGCAGCGGCAGACCGTTGATAAAACCGACCAGGTCCATGCGCCGTTTGTACATCTCGCCGGAAATCCAGAACTGCGAGGTCAGCAGGAAGTTGTTGTTTTCGAGTTTGTCCCAATCGATGACGCGCGCGGTCTCGACCTGCTCCTCGCCGATGCCGGCGCGATCACCTGTCGCCACCTTGACGCCGTCTTTCAGAAGCTTGTAGATTTCGCGATTGGCGACAGCCGGGCTCATGGCGCTGCGATCGCGAGTCAGTTGCTCGATGGCATCGGCGATGGCTTCGGCAGGAAGATCGGGATTTAGCTTTTCGAGTGCTTGACGCAACCGGGGGACAAGCACGACTTCAGAAGTTGTCTCGCGGCCAAGCCAGGGCCGTTCGGGGGTGGCACCATCGCCGCTGGTACCAAGGATTTCATAGAAGCAGCCGGCGGTCTCCCAGCCCAGCTCTGCAAACAGAGAGATAGCGGGTTTTTCGACCAGGGCGTCTTCTGAGTAGTCGGCGTTCAATTCAGTAGAATCTAACTACGAATTGTCACACACTGCAACAAGGGGACAAAAAAAGCCCATGGACCGTAGCCCATGGGCGCTGCAAGGGCGAACCCTGCAGGGGGAAGATTCAAAATCTATTTTTGCATACAATGTCGCAAACTATTATGAAAACTACTGGTTTGCGACATCAGGCGCAAATAAATATCCGGTTGAATATATAAAACGCGCCTCAGCGCCGATTAAACCTTTTGCGAACCTCGTCAACCTCGGCCGCAAGAGTGCTTTCGGCCGGCAGCGCTGTTATATACTCAGCCGCCAGCACCTTGTTTGGAAGTCCTTCCAGCGCGTAATGAGCCACGGCGCTATTCTTCTCGGCGCAAAGGATTAAGCCAACAGGCGGATTCTCGTCGGCGTTCGTCCAGTTTTCTCCGGCGTAGTTGAGATAGAAGTGCATCTGCCCGACAGCGGCAGGCGTGAACTTGCCCAGCTTCAAATCGATCACCACCAGGCAGGCGCAAACGGCGATGGAAGAACAGCAGATCGACCCGGAACCACTCATCGCCTATTCTCAGGCGCCGCTGGCGCTCGACAAAGGTGAAATCGCCGCCGAGCTCCAGCAGGAAGCTTTCCAGGCGCTCGATCAAGGCCCCTTCCAGATCGTTCTCCGAATACTCATCCTTCAGATCGAGAAATTCAAGGACAAAGGGGTCTTTGATCTCGTCTTCAGGCGTTGTCGTGTCTTCAGGGATCTGATCAGCGCCACGCACGAGCATGGCTTCCTTGTTCCGCGATAAGGCAGTGCGCTCGTAGAATTGGGATTCGATCTGGCGGCTCAGCTGCCGGACAGTCCAGCCGTTTCGAAGAGCCTCGGTCTCATAAAATGATCGCGCTTGTACAGTTTTGACCCGGCGAACAAATATTACGTAGTGAGACCAGGAAAGCAGGAATCTCGACCAAGAATCTCAAGATTCAATTCAACAGACGCTGCCTGCTGAATCTGGACATCATTAGTTTTTTCCAATATGCCATACGGTGTCTGGCATATTTGTTTATCAGCATAGGCAATATAAAATGCCCGCATTTGTTGAAGATTCTGCCGAGAGAAGCCTCTTCCAAATTGCCTTGTCAAATCCAGGGAAAGACGTTTTATAATCTGCTTTCCATATTCGGCCCTATCACTTCCGCCCTGCTCGCATTCCACAACCCGCCGCCCGATCTCCCAATAAGTCGCCGTCATTATGACGTTGACCGATCTGGCCGCGGAACGCCGAGCCTCCTCCAGCAGATTTACAACCTCTGCCAGTACAACGTCGTAACCACCCTCACCGCTTCCGATTCTCTTTCCACTCGTGTCCTTCACCATAGCCGCACCCTCCCGATTCGCAGTCGGCCCGCGCGTTTTGATAAATGAGCGCGCGGACTCCATTGGGCGGAGCGGGAAAACTGAATGGGAAAAACGAGGTGAGAGTAGCGACATTGTAACACCGGGACCGGACGGAAAACTGATTCGTTCATTAAAAAAGCCCATAGACAGCAGCCTATGGGCATTACAAGGGCGAACCCTGCAAGCGTAGAAAATTTTAATGCTACACGGTGCGGCTGAACTTATCCAGACCCTGAACAATCAACATGCGAGCCAAAGTGCTTTTGCCGATGTGGCGCTGCCGCGCAAGCGCCTCCATTTTGGTAATAGTCATCTCGTCGAGCCTGATCGAAAGCACTCGCTCGTGACGCAGCGGCCTGTCGATATCCGCTTCAACCGCTTTGAACTCCCCAGGGAAATCGAGCGGACTGTGGCTTTCCCAAAATGCCGCCTCTTCTTCTGGAGAAATGAAATTCGGCACTTTATCCCCAGGTTTTTCAGTTTTCTTTTTTGCACTCATTTTGATAATTCCTTAAAACGGCTTTTTTCACGGTTGGTCATGGGCCTTGCGGTTACCGGGTAGTAAATTCCCGGACTCCTTTCGGTCAGGATCAGAAGCAAGTAGCGATCTCGTTTATCCTTACCCCAAACGGCCAACGTCCCACTTCGGCCCCTATCGAATCGCGGCCTGGGCTGCATGCCGGTAAGAAGCCAGTCGATATCTTCCGGCGTAATCTGCCGCCGGGCTATATGCGCGTTGTTCCAATCGTCCCACACGAGCTTGCGAACCCTGACACTCAACGATTTCTCCAGTTTCCACATCAGCTCAATAGCTGATTCGCATGCCCAGCGGATTACATTGTATTATATTGTATTACATAAATGCAATGGAAATTCAGTTTCATTCAGTGAGAAGATGCCAGCAGCAGATACATATTTCTGCCGTGACACCTTCAAATCACAGCTTTTGCAGGGCTTTTACAAATTACTCAATGTATTGAGATATTTTACTCAACGATCTCAAGTTGAACTTTAGGTTGCACAGAATGGGACTAGGGAAGTGGGAATATTGCTGATATTACGGCTAATGTAAATTCTCCAGACGGCGTCTGGATTTTTCGCTCACAGGATCCGACCGACACTGTCGGTCGGATCCTGCCGTCATTCGCTTTTATCAATTTGGCAAACACTGTCTGCCGAATTAAAGAGTTCGATATGCCAGGGCAGTGTCTGGCATATCCTTTAATCCGCCACACCAGCCGCCGAAGGCATTTCGTCCCAGGTTCTACCCTCAAGCAACCGCCCGGACTTTTTCTTTCGAACCCCGCCCCACTGCTTGAAGAAGAAGGGAACACCCGCTTGGGCGCATTGGTCCCTGATATCCGTAACCCATGAGGGATCCATGGGCCTGACGCCGGGGCCGGACTCGCCACCGACGATAACCCAGTCGATCCCCTCCAGTTTCAGGCCGGGAATCGGGCCGAGCAGCGGTTCCAGGGAAAGAAATTTCGTGGCCGCGCCTGTGGCCCGCAGATGATCGATACGATAGGCGTAATCCGCGCTTTCCACACTTACTCCCATCCAGACGTTATCCGGCCAGGGGAGATGGTCGCTTAGATCAAGAAGCCGTTCGGACCTTTTGGTCAGCACCTGAAAAACATGCCAGTCCGCCTGCCACATGACATTGAAAACACGATGGATGAAATCGCCGGCAATGTCCCGATGGAAAAGATCGCTAACAGAGCGATGGCGGGTTGTTCGACCAGGACGTCTTCTGAGTAGTCAGCGTTCAATGACAGTACTCCTCAATTATTCGTTCCAACATATCGGTGACCGTTTGAAAAGCAACGTCGAATTCAACCTGCAAACCTGCTTCGAGATTTTCGACCCGGCGTTCCCAATCGAGTCTGTAATCGTCTCGCCGATCGACAAACCCAGTCACAATGCCTGGCGAAATTTTCAACCCCTTCACAGCAAACTTTTCTCCCAATGCAGACATTACATTCTCTAAATCAACGCCTGTACTCGTGAGTTGATGAATATCATAAATATCACGAGCGATGGCATAATGACGTTGGCCGCCCACAGCCCTGAGCTTTTCGGCGACAACCTCTTCCAGGCTGTAGCAAGGAATTGCGACTTTGGGCAACGAAGCGCTGTCTGAATAAGGATGCATTAATTGGCGCGAAACGGGAGGAAAAATAACTACTTCGTCAGCTGAAAGATCTATGCGGATAGCTTGAGGTGAGCCGGTGCGTTGGATTGTCGATCTGTGATATAGCCGACCCTGCAAACTCTCTTTGCCATATTCGTCGGAGACTAGCTCAAACCGGGGAGCAGTGGCATTCAGGTCTATTCCCGATAATTGGGCTACTTTTTCCAGCGGATCCTTCAATAGATTCTGGACCATATCCACATCGAGGCGACCGTGGACAGTAAAATCCAGATCTTCTGAAAAGCGATATTCTGGAAACCAGCATTTTTTCAGGCTGGTTCCACCTTTGAAGATCCAGCTATCCCTAATGGCAGAATCCGAGAACAACCCCGCCAATAGCCACCCCAGAGCATAATCCAGATCGATTACCATCAGATCGACGCCTTTTGCCGCCGCAAGCCGCCTGGTTTCAGCCTCTGGAATCACAAACGATTATTTCTTGCCCGATCAAAACCATGAACATTTAGCCTTAAGCGCCAACGTGTGACAATCGGCCCCTTTGCAGGCAATGCGGGGTCCAGTAAAGCAACGCCCGCAGTGAGATTACCGCGCCAGTAATCTGCCATGTCCTGAAACGCCGGATCCTGGATATTTGTTCGCTCAAGTAAATACATAAGGCGCTTGATAGCGGCGCCACGCTGAATTCGTTCAAGGTAATTATTGAGGATTTGCCAGTCGATCTGGTTTACGGCTTCGCCAACTGCCTGGAATATGGTAGCCATACCGCCGGCCAGGTCTGGTCTGTCAGCGCAATCAAGAAGGGTTTTCTCGCGATCCGTGACCGAAAAAGTCTGACTGTCGATACGCTGTTCCTTGAAGCCGAAAAGCAGGCGAGGGGGAACGCGAATGAATTGATAGGTAACACCCAGAACCTCGCGTCTGGTTTTTGACTTACGCTGCGTGGTCTGGATGAAAACCGTCCTCGGGAGTTGTTCGGTCCAGTTCCAGTGGCGAATCGCAGACAGGTACGCGATTACCGCTGGTTTAGCCAAAGCGCTCGCGATAACAAAACTGGCCTCAGACCATTTTCGTCCGGGGCCAGCCTCAAGCGGCACGATGAGATAAACACCTCGCTCCAGACGTATTAATAGCCCTTGCGCCACAGCGACTGAAAGCAACTGCTGAGCGCGGGGTCGGCTTTCTGTATATTGAGCGGCGTCATCGATGGAGATTACATGCTTGCCCGTCTGAGCAAGATTCGATACCAGCTGAAGCGCCTTTGGACCCATCTTTATTATATTGGAAGACACGAAACTCCCTGATTCTGAGAGTATTGTGTTCGATAATATAACTACAGATTGTCCTTAGCAACAAAAAATCCTGCACGATTCAGGATTTTAGGCTAAGAATACGGGAGTTTTGCTACCAGTTTAGGACATTATCCGCCAAAGGCATATCATCCCAGGTCCTGCCCTCAAGCATCCGCCCGGCCTTTTTCTTTCGAACCCCTCCCCACTGCTTGAAGAAGAAGGGAACACCCGCTTGGGCGCATTGGTCCCTGATATCCGTAACCCATGAGGGATCCATGGGCCTGGCGCCGGGGCCAGACTCGCCACCGACGATAACCCAGTCGATCCCCTCCAGGTTCAGGCCGGGAATCGGGCCGAGCAGCGGTTCCAGGGAAAGAAATTTCGTGGCCGCGGCTGTGGCCCGCAGATGATCGATGCGGTAAGCGTAATCCGCGTTTTCCACACTTACTCCCATCCAGATGTTATCCGGCCAGGGGAGATGGTTGCTTAGCTCCAGAAGCCGTTCGGACCTTTTGGTCAGCACCTGAAAAACATGCCAGTCCGCCTGCCACATGACATTGAAAACGCGCTGGATGAAATCGCCGGCAATGTCCCGATGGAAAAGATCGCTCATGGAGTTCACGAAAACCGTGCGAGGCTTCTTCCAGTGAAGCGGCAAACTCAGGGCGTGCTCGTGAACAGCCGGCCTGAAACCGTTCACGTAGTTGCGCTGGCCCATCGCCTGTAGACGGCGTGTCATACGCTCGGCGTAGCAATGGCGGCAACCCGGGCTTGCCTTAGTGCAACCGGTGACGGGGTTCCAAGTGGCTTGCGTCCATTCGATTGTGGAATTGGTGGCCATTATCCTTTTCTAAACTTATCGAAGATATCTTCAACAATTTTTTCACCAGCAGGCTTTTGTGAGGCAAAGAACAAGTAATAAATTACTGAATTATTTTTATTTTTCATTGGCAATGGTGACGGCACGTATTTGAATTGCGCTACTTCTATCAAGCGCCGCCTAAAACCTTCCGCCACTTTTTCATTCTGTTCTTTCATGGGAAACCCGAATAAATTTTCCTGCGTGTTATAAGCTACCTGTCGCCAAGAATCATTCCCCCAGTAACGATTCATACGATCAATGTGGGCGAGGTCTGCTTTTTCACTATCACGTCGGAAGACATTAATATTCATGTCATAAATAGGAAAGTTCAAAAACAAATCAATTGTGCCCATTCTTCCAGCAGCCTGAATGACCTCCCATTGGAGATGCATACCGTAGGGATCAAGCAAGCAAAGGCCGCGCTTGTATTGTTCGTATTGGACATGTGGAAATATTTCTTCAAGCAATATGGGATTACAATCGCCTTGGTAAAAAGATGAGTCTCCCCGTTTGCCAGCCAGACTTTTTAACTGATCAACCTTGGTACCATCCAAATCAATGAAGTAATGGTGCTTGAAGGGTGGTTCCACCATTAATGCATTCAATGGACTTCCAAGAACAAATTTACCAGTTGTTCGAGAAACGTGAATTCCTGATCCGGCGAAGGCATCTATGTAAACGTGCTCTAAGGAAGGCCTTCGCTGAGCTGAAAGAATTTGGGAATAAGCTGCAGCATACTTTTGAATTATTTCCAGCTTCACTTCCGACCAAGGTCCAATGTCCTCTGCTTTTAAATCCTCCATTTCTGCGAACCTCCCGGAATTCCCGCCGTTTTATTCTTGGCACTTACCGCTTTTTTGGCCTAATACCGTGTGTTTGCCATATATCATCAACTGATACCGTTGTAAGGGCTTCTTGTATGCGCAATATCGCTTTCTGAGAATATCGATCAAACTTAGCTCTGCCAATGACTAATCGCTTATAACATTCGGGATCAGATTGAAGATCGAGATATCTTATTACTGCAGTTGTCTTTGGACCACTGAGGCCGATGTTCGTTGCTAGCTGATCTCTTCCCAGATTATAAAAGCCCAGATCATCAACTCGTTTAATTCCTATAACTGCAGCACCAGGTGTTCCCTCTGGAACCACGTGCATAGGGACTCCCGCTTGCTTTGTAAATCGTAAGTCTATCGACGGCCCGTATCCCTCTGTTGTTATATTTAATAACGCCACGCCGGGAAAAATCTCGCTCCAATTCTTTCCGTCCTTAACCTCTTTGGCAATCTTTCTTAATTCGGCCTCGCCTGGCTGAACCTTCTCACCTTGAATAGAATTTTCCATTATTGCAAGAGACCTTAGCTTGGCCTTGGCCTCGATATTTCTCCTGCTGCCCGGACTAAGCAACCGCTCAATTTCTTTTACTTCATTATCAAATAATGTGGCTAGGTCCATCGGCGGGCTTGTTGAAAGAGGAAGTACTCTCGCGGGTAATTCTGTATGCAGTTCCTCGCCAAATACATTCTTATAAATATCCCGAAATAAAGTCAGACCAGCTTGAGCCTGAATGTAGAGGTGCTGTTCCGAAATATCTATCAAATGATGTTGGGCAGCATCTCGAAGACTATTTATATTTTGAAGAGTAAGTGCTTGCTCATCCGTCAAAAACTTCACTTTTCCATCATTGAGCGCCTTCCGCACGCAAGAATCGAAACCAATCGTTTGCCTCGCCCTTGGTTCACGAATTTTCCCCCCACGATGAAGAATTGCAGCCTTGAGTAACATTTCAAAGGAGTGATCGAGCATTATGAGAACTACCTCAGCCCTTCCACGATCAATAGGCCGGTTAAAATGTTCTATGCTCACAACCAGTGAATTAATAGCTTTGTCTTTTAAAAGCTTTGCTTCTTTTCTCATTGGTCGCTGATTCTATTCATGCCAATTTCTCCGGCGATCAGTCTAGGAAGAAGAATGTCTCGCATTTGACAAAGATTGACATTTTCTGCAAGGAAATACTCTATCGCTGAATAAATTGGGCTGACAATATTCTCAAATTTAATGATTAGTGAGCTGGGCGGGGAAATGAAGTCTATGTTATGCATATCAGCCTTTGTCACGGACTTAAAGATGGTTCCTCCGCCAATAATGTCTTCCTCATGAAATTTATCTTTAAGTTGCTGAAAAACAAAAGCTTGCCAGCTTTCCTTGCTCCGTATTGCTGACAGACCGCGCCCAATTGCAATTTTCTTGTTTGTTAAATTAATCCGCCCTACAGGTGCTCGTACACTGAAGAGAATGTCACCAGCCTCGGCAATGCGATTTGTGACTGTGCAAAATAAACGATCGAGGGGAAATCTTGAACCGAAATCCCTAACACCCTGATGAAATGGTAATCCATCACCATCTTCGTTATAGAATTCTGACTTTGGCGATTGACCCATGATAATAATGCAAGCATCGCCTAGCTTTCTAAGCTGCCAGCCTTCAGGAATATTTCCGACGGCGGAGTTGACTAGTTTTACTTTTTCGTGGCCGGGGAAGCGGAAGTAGACGAACCATTCGCGGTAGAGGGACTGGGCCATCTCCTCTAGTATCCTGATGCGGCGGGTGTTGTTTTCGATTAGGTCGTCGTAGGCGGAGAGGATGGAGGCGATAATTTGCTGGTCTTTAAGTGGTGGCAAGGGGACGGGAAAAGAGGTAAGGATTTTTGCATTTGCATTTGGTTGAGCTGCTCCACCTATGTTGGTCTGAATAAACCGTTTGTAGAAGTCGGACTCGACAACTAAACCTATGTAGCGATTATCAACATCATCTTTTATTCTCAACCGGACTAGATATGAAGCAAAAATGGCGCGTAATGGCTTTTTTATTCGTTTGGCATACCCTGTTGTTGCACCGGTACGAGCAATAACGATATCTCCAGGTTGAAGTAAATACTTTCCAACTGCGGAATCATCAAGCTCGCAAAAGGGAACATCTTCCCAGCTAATCCTTTCTGGAACAATATCAGTAATTCTAAGAAATTTTGGACCGACAGGCTCCTTGCTCGCTTTTGCGGTAAATCCGTATTGAACAAGATCGCATAAATCACCAAGCGGGACACTCTTCCATCCTTTTGGAAGATGATTCATCTTAATTCTCCAATAACTTCGCTACATTCTCCGCTATCCGTTGCTCCAGCTCCCGCGCTTCAACATTCAACAACTCCAACTCCTCATTCAATGCCTCCAGCCGCTCTTTAAAATCAAAATCGTCCGCTGCCCTTTCAGTGACACCTACGTAACGGCCAGGATTAAGGCTCCAACCCTGAGCTTCAATATCATCGACGGTCGCCACTTTGCACAGACCAGGCACATCCCGATACTCGCTCTTCGGAAATGTCTCTTTCCAGTCAGGCGCCGCCCCTTCTTTGACAGCGGCTTCCGCCTTCCTGGCAGCCTTCCGCTTCTCCACCGTCTCCCCCCGATAAACCCGCACAACATCAGCAATAAACCGAATCATCTCCCCCGTGAAATCACGGTGCGCCCGGTCGAGCTGCCTGTATATATGCCGGGCATCAATGAACAGGACCTTGTCCTTCCTGTCCGTGCCAGCCTTCCCCCGATCAAAGAACCACAGCGTGCACGGCAGCGTCACCGTATAAAAGAAGTTCGAACCAATCGCGATGACCACGTCCACGGCGCCGGACTTAATCAGCTGCTTTCTGATCTCCAGCTCCGAGCTGCGGGCGTCGGCGGCGGAGTTGGCCATGACGAAGCCGGCGCGGCCGTTGTCGTTCAGGGCGCTGTAAAATTCCTGTATCCACAGATAATTGGCGTTGTCGGGCTTGGGTATGCCGAACTGGTAGCGGGGGTCGTCCTTGATCTTGTCCTTGTCCACGCCGTCCACGTTGAACGGCGGATTGGCCATGACGAAGTCGAACCGGCCCACGCATTCGTGGACATTCTCGTAATAGGTGTTGGCCTGCCTGATGTCGCCGGAGAGGCCGTGGACCGCCATGTTCATCTTGCAAAGGCGCACCGTCTCGGCGTTCTTCTCCTGCCCGTAAACGCTGATCTCGGCGCCGGGGTCGCGCTTGTGGCTGGCGACGAAGCGGGCGCTCTGCACGAACATGCCGCCTGACCCGCAGGCCGGGTCGAAGATGCGCCCCTCGAAGGGCTCGATGACCTCGACTATCAGCTTCACGATCGCGGTCGGTGTGAAGAACTCGCCGCCCTTCTTGCCCTCGCTCATGGCGAACTCGCCGAGGAAGTATTCGTAGATCTTGCCGAAGGCGTCCCCTTCGATATCCATGGGGATGGAGTTGAAGGTCTTGAGCAGGGTCACGAGCAGGTCGTTGCTCAGGCGGCCGTAGTTGCGGGGGAGGGTGCCCTTGAGGTCCTCGTTCTGCGACTCGATGGCCTCCATGGCGGCGTTGATCGCCTCGCCGATGTCGGCGCCCTCGGGGAGGTTGAGCAGGGTTTCGAAGCGGGCCGCCTTTGGCAGAAACAGGACGCCGCGCGCCTTGTAATCGTCCTTGCCGATCTTGCGGCGCGAGCCCTTGCCGGCTTTACTCCCCGGGCCTTTACCGGCGCCGGCTATCAGCTCTTCCTCGGCCTGGGTGAATTTGGCATCGGCGTAGCGCAGAAACAGGAGAGCGAGCACCGGCACCGAGTATTCCCAGGAGCTTAGCGGCGAGTTGGCCCTCAGCTCGTCGGCGACGCCCCAGAGTCTTTTTTCCAGCTCGATGATGGACGCGGGCATATATTTCCTTCCGTTCAGTCGGTAGAGCGCCAGTTTATCACCCGTGGCGGAGGGAAAGAACGATCCGCGGTGATTAAATTCCACGAAAAGCGGAGAGATTTGATTTGCGCCAACCAACCGCAGCCATTGCTGATTGAACCGTTGCCTTGGCTGATTGATATATAATGACAGCGTCTACCGACCGGGGGTCGTCATGACGGAGCAAAAATTCATCACCTTCCTCAGCGACTTCGGCCTCGCCGACGATTTCGTCGGCACCTGCCACGGGGTCATCAAGAGAATCACCCCGGAAGCTGACATCATCGACATCACCCACGGGGTTCCCCGCCATGACGTCATGCAGGGCGCGGTCATCCTCTGCAATGCCCTCCCCTACCTCCCTAAAAGTGTTGTGCTCGCGGTCGTGGACCCCGGCGTCGGCGGTCACCGCAAGCCGCTGGCGCTCCGCGCCGCCGATGGCACCCTGATGGTCGGCCCGGACAACGGGCTGCTGTCGCTGGCGGCCAGGGAACTGGGCGGGGTCGAGACGGCGGTCGAGCTCACCTGTTCCATCTACAGCCTCCCGGAAGTCTGCAAGACCTTTGAGGGACGGGACCTGTTCGCGCCGGCCGCGGCTCACCTGGCCGGCGGCGTGCCGCTGGAGAAGCTCGGCGCGGCCGTGCCGGCCGGGGGACTCGAGACTTTCCATCTACCCAAGCCTGTCTTCGGGGAGAGGACCGTTTCGGCCACGGTCATATATACCGACCGCTTCGGCAACGTGCAGCTGAACCTTTCCCTCGAGGAACTCAAGCAGACGGGAGCCGCTGTCGGCGACACGCTGGAGGTGCGCTGCGGAGATGAAAAATGGAAGGTTCCCTTCGTCCAGTCTTTCGCGGACGTCGATCCCGAGAACCTGCTTGTCTACGAGGATTCCTACCGCAAGATCTCTTTCTCGGTCAACCAGGGCAATGCCGCGCGGGTCTTTCAGATCACTCCGGGCAACCAGATAATCTTGAGGACAATGGCATGACCGGGCCGGAGACGATAGCGTGACCGGACCGGAGACGATAGCGTGACCGAGCCGGAGACGGCCGTCCTTCTCTTTGATACCACCCACGCGGCGATGGAGGCTGAGGACGCCGTCATCGACGCCGGCTTCTGGTGCGATGTCGTGCCGCGGCCTCCGGACGCCATGTCCGGCCTCTGCGGCCTGGCCCTCCAGGTGCTTGCCGCCAACCTCCAGGAAATCAGGGGACTGCTGACGTCACGGGGCCTCGCTTTCGAGATTTATAAGCCCGAGGTGGAGGCCCATTGATGGAGAGCCTCGACAAGAGGCTGTTCGTGGCGCTGAGGACGCGGTTTCATTTTCAGCCGCTCGAGGCCATTTTGACCGCGCTCTCGATCGGTGGCAATTACGGTTTCTTCTGGGTCGGCCTGGCGCTGGTCTTCTGGCTCGGCGGCGACACCCGCGGCGTCCTGATCATGATCCCGTTGACAGTATGGTTGACGATGATTATCAATTATGGCGTAAAGTCGGTGCTGCGGCGTGAGCGGCCCGTGGCGGCCGCCGGCAGCGGGCTCGAACCGCTGGTCAAGGTGCCCTCGAGCAGCTCGTTCCCTTCGGCGCACGCGGCGATGTCATTCGCGGCCGCGATCGTCTTCACCTACTTCCATCCGTCGCTCTGGTTTCTGTTTTTCGGCCTGGCCCTGATCGTTTCCTGGACGCGGGTCTACGTCGGCGTCCACTATCCCTCCGACGTGCTGGCGGGCACAGCCGTCGGCGTGACGATGGGACTGCTGGGAGCCCTCTTCCTGGCCTGGGCCTGAGCAGTTTCAGGAACTGGAGGCTGAATCGATTTTGGGAGGCGAGGCGATGATAGAATTCAAGGTCACATCCAGCGAGCGAAGCCAGCTGATCGACATCACCGCCGAGGTGCGCCTGGCGGTCAACGCCAGCGGCGTCAGCGAGGGCTGGTGCCTGGTGTTCGTTCCCCATACGACGGCTGCCGTCACCATCAACGAAGGCGCCGATCCCGCCGTCCGGCATGACATCGAGGACGAGCTGGACAAGATGGTCCCCTGGAACGGCGGCTTCGCACATTCCGAGGGCAACTCCGCCGCGCATATCAAGACCACGCTGGTGGGCTCTTCCGAGACGATCCCCGTGAGCGCCGGGCGCCTGGTTCTGGGCACCTGGCAGGCGGTCTATTTCTGCGAGTTCGACGGCCCCCGCAACCGGCGGGTGTACGTCAAGGTCACGGCCGGCTGAGTTCTGCCAGACAGTGGCGGCCGGCCGTCTGCGCCGGGCGGCCAATTTTTTTGCGCCGTTCACCGCTTTGTCACAATCTGTTTACCCCCTTTTAACCTGCGGGGAAAGCAACGTTGCTAGAATTCGAGCCGAAGTGAGAATATAAAACGAACAAGTTTGGGGAAGGGGGTGAATATGAACATCACGACGATAATTCCGCCGAAGCGGGTGCTGTGCCAGGATGTGATCAGGAGCGACGTGCTCAGCTGTCTCAGGCGGCAACCGTGCGTCCCGCTTTCGGTCGAGATTCTGGCCGATAGCCTGGCCGGGGTCACACAGTCCCAGGTGGAGAGGGCGCTCCTTGAGATCGAAGGGCCGATCGCCGGAGCCGACGGCAAGGACAGCGCCTACGTACACCGGTGCCGCTGCAGCAATGACGCGGTATTCATTCCATAGCAATCAGCTATGGGATAATCGTGAAACGGTAGAGCCATCAAATGAACGAAACCGAAAAGACAGTCCTGTTCGTTTGCACCGAGAATGCCGGCAGGAGCCAGCTGGCTGAAGCCATCTTCAATTCCATGGCTCCTCCCGGCTGGCAGGCCGCCAGCGCCGGCACCAGGCCGGCGGCGTCAGTTTATCCCGGCACCATCGAGGTGCTGAAGGAATCCGGGATAGACGCCGGCGAAAAAATCCCCCGCCTTCTGACCTCTCAGCTGGTTGACGCGGCGCAGATTGTTATCACGATGGGGTGCGGCGATGAGGGCTGTCCTCTGCTGCCGGTCGAGTCTGAAGACTGGGGCTTGCCGGACCTGAAGGGTAAGCCTCTTGAAGATTACCGGGATCTGAGAGAAATGATTTTTAGGAAAGTCGAGGCGCTCGTCAGGCGGTTACGCCCGTCAGGCGGCTGATTCAGGCAGCAGCACGGTGAACTCGGTGCCGAAGCCCTCCTGGCTGCTGACTTTTATTTCTCCGCCGGCGCTCTCGACGATGTGCTTGACGATCGAAAGGCCCAGGCCGGTGCCGCCCAGCCGGCGGCTGCGGGACTTGTCCACGCGGTAGAAACGTTCGAAGATGTGCGGCAGGTGCTCGCCGTCGATGCCGATGCCGTCATCGCTCACCCGCAGCTTCACCTGATTGCCTTCCCGGAAAGCGTTGACCTCCACATGAGAGCCGCGGCCGCTGTACCTGATCGCGTTTTCCAGAAGGTTGGAGATGACAATCGACGCCATCCTCTCCGGAAGGTTCACAGCGAGCCCTTCGGGAACGCTGCCCTTGATCCTGACTTCGAATTGCTCCGCCTGAGGCCCCAGTTTTTCCATCAGCGACTCGGTCAGCTGCAGCAGGTCCGAGCTGCCCTCTAGATTGGTCGCCCCCGATTCGAGCGAGGACAGGAAGAGGATCTCGTCGACCAGCTGCCCGAGGCGGTTGGTCTCGCGGTCGATCCGCTCCAGGAAATGGTCGCGGTCCCCGGGGCCGATTTTCGGGTCCTTGAGTGTCTCCGCCATCGCCCGGATCCCGGCCAGGGGCGTGCGCAACTCGTGCGAGACGGTGGCGGCGAACTGCGACCTCAGCTCGCCGAACTCAACGGTGGAGGCGGCGCTCTGCAGATAGACCAGGCACATGTGCTTGTCGCCGGTCTGGAAGGGGAAGATCCGGGCGTGATACGAGCGCCTGCCCGAGGCATAGAGCCTGACCGTCATCTTGACCGGCTTCATCGACTCGATCGACTGGCGCACGGCTATTTCCAGCTCATGGCTTTCGAGCCCTTCCAGCAATCCGCGCCTGATCCGGGGCTGGTCGAGCTCGGTCTCGGCCTTATGACTCAGATTTTTGATGATGAGGTCTTCGTCCAGCAGCAGCACCGGCAGCGGACAGTGGGCGAGCAGGTGGTCGAAACTGTTCTTGAAATCAAGCAGCTCACCGGCCAGCCCCGCCGCTTCGGCAAGCCTGCCCGCGGCGGCTTCAAGAGATTCCCCGCGGTCGGGCTTGAGCTCCGCGCCGATGCGGGAGCGCTCGGAAGAGAGCCGCCCCAGCACGACAGCCAGCACCGCTACGACGATCAGGGCCGCCGCCGCGACTGCGATCAGGGAGATGTCTGAGAACTCCATGCGGGCTTATTCCCCGAACTGGTTCTTGATATCCGGCTGCGCCAGCGGGCGGTCGAAATATTTGCCGTCCAGCTCGCCTGTCACCAGGAACGATACGCGCCCGCCCATGTCGACGACCTGGTCGGCGATGCGCTCGATGTAACGGCTGGCGAGGGCCACGTGGGTCGCCCATTCCGATGAGGCGACTTCCTGATCGGCCTCAGTTGGATGCAGCAGCCGCTCCAGGATCTCCTTGAACATCTCGTCGATGGGCTCGTCGATCTCCTCGAGCCTGTCGGCCAGATCGGCGTCGCGGTCGGCGAACGCCTTGATCCCCTGCCGCAGCACCTCCAGCGCCTGGGCCGACATCTTCCTGAGCAGTTCCAGGAAAGGCTCCGCGCCCTCGGTGCGCTCCATGCGCTTGGCGATCTTGGCGACGTTGACCGCCAGGTCGCCGATGCGCTCGAGGTGCAGGCTGACCAGCAGGCAGACGTGCAGCAGCCTCAGGTCCTTGGCGACCGGCTGCTGGCGGGCCTGCAGCGCCAGGCACTGCCCTTCGATCCAGAGGCTAAGCTCGTTGATGTCGTCGTCGCCGGCGATGACGCTGTTGGCCAGCTTGCGGTCGCCGGTCAGGAGCGCCTGGGTCGAGAGGTCGACCGCCTCGACGACGAGGCTGGCCATCCTCAGTATCTCGTGATTTAGTTGATTTAGACCTTCGTGAAACGATTGTCTGGTCATCTATCCGAACCTCCCGGTGATATAGTTTTCCGTTTCCTTGTGGTCCGGCATGGTGAAGATCTTGCTGGTCGGCCCGTATTCGATCAGCCGGCCGGGCTCGCCCGATTCCTGGGTGAGCAGGAAGCCGGTGAAGTCGGAGACCCTGCCCGCCTGCTGCATGTTGTGGGTGACGATGACTATGGTGTAATTATCCTTCAATTTATCCATCGTGTCTTCAATTTTCTGCGTTGAGGCCGGGTCGAGCGCCGAACAGGGCTCATCCATGAGGATGATGTCGGGCTCGACCGCCAGCGCCCGGGCGATGCAGAGCCGCTGCTGCTGACCTCCGGAGAGGCTGCCGCCGGGTTTGTGGAGCTTGTTCTTGACCTCGTCCCAGAGGGCGGCCAGCCTGAGGCTGCGCTCGACGGCTTCCTCGATGGCGCCCTTGTTCTTCTTCGAACCCGCCAGCCGAAGGCCGGCGCTGACATTGTCGGCTATGGACATCAGGGGAAAAGGATTGGGTTTCTGGAATACCATGCCGATGCCACGCCGGACATCGGTGGCGTCGACATCGGGGGCATAGATGTTCCTGCCGTCCCAGATGACTTCACCGGTCGTGCCGGCGCCGGGAACCAGTTCGTGCATGCGGTTGAGGCATCGCAGGAATGTGGACTTGCCGCAGCCGGAAGGCCCGATCAGGGCCGTTACCTTGTTGGCGATGATCTCGATGGATATTCCTTCGATCGCCCGGACTTCGCCGAAGGTGGCGCTGAGATTATTTGTGGTTATCGATCCTGCCATGGTTTATCTGACACTCCTCATCTTTCTGCCAAAGTATAGTTTTGACCCCACGCTCAAAAGCAGCACCATGATGACCAGGACCAGCGATCCCGCCCAGGCCTGCTGGTGCCAGTCCTCGTACGGCGAGATGGCATATGTATATATCTGCACCGGGAGAGAGGCCACCGGCTTGTCCAGGCCGGTCGGCCAGGTGCGGCTGCTCAGCGCCGTGAACAGCAGCGGCGCCGTCTCGCCGGCAATGCGGGCCAGGGCCAGCATGATGCCGGTCATGATGCCGCCGCCCGCGGTCTTGATGATGATACTGACGATCGTGCGCCAGCGTGATATGCCCAGGGCCAGCGAGGCCTCCCGCAGGGTATCGGGGACCATGCGCAGCATCTCCTCGGTCGTCCGCGCCACCGTGGGCAGCATCAGTATCGCCAGGGCCACGCCACCGGCCAGGGCGGAGAAATGCTTCATGGTGAGCACGAGCAATGTGTAGACAAAAACGCCGATGATGATCGATGGTACTCCGCTGAGGATATCCGCCAGCAGCCGCACCGTCCAGCTCAGCCGCGGGCTTCTGAACTCGGCCAGGTAAGTCCCCGCAAGGACGCCGAGCGGCAGGCCGATGACCGCGGCGATGCCGATCAGCATCAGCGAGCCGACGATGGCGTTGCCCATGCCGCCGCCGGTCTCTCCGACCGGCTTGGGCAACTGGGTGAGAAAATCCAGGTTCATGGCCGGCGCGCCCTGCCTGATGACATAAAAAAGTATAAGCATCAACGGGATCAGGGCGATGATCGTCGCCAGCACACAGAGCAGATACGCCAAGCCGCTGATGGCGTTGCGCCGCCGCCGGTTGAAGCCGTTATTCATGCGCTTTTAACCCTGAACATGCTCATGCCCGTTTATCCTTGCCCCTGGCGGCCCGGGCTCCGGTCTGCTGCACCAGCAGCCGGGCCAGCAGGTTGAGCAGCAGCGTTATCGCCAGCAGGATCAGCGCCAGCTCGATCAGCGCCGCCATGTGTAGCCCTGCGGTGACCTCGGCGAATTCGTTGGCGATGACACTGGCTATCGTGTAGGCGGGCGCGAAAATGGAAGCCGAGACCTCGGGCCGGTTGCCGATGACCATGGTCACCGCCATGGTCTCACCCAGCGCCCTGCCCAGCCCCAGGATGACGGCGCCGATGATTCCCGGCCGCGCCAGCGGCAGCACCGACATGCGGACGGTCTCCCAGGGAGTGGCCCCGAGCGCCTGGGCCGCTTCCTTGAGATCACGGGGAACATTGAGCATCGACTCGCGCGAGATGGCGGAGATCGTCGGCAGGATCATGATCGCCAGCACCACGGCGGCGGAGAAAAGGCCGACGCCGTAGACAGGACCGGCGAAAATCGGTATCGAACCAAAATGATCAGAGAAGAACGGCTCGATGGTCTCGCCCAGAAACGGCGCCAGCACGAAGATTCCCCAGAGTCCGTAGACCACGCTGGGGATCGCCGCCAGCAGCTCGACGATGAAACCGAGCGGCGCACGCAGCCATCCTGGCGCGAACTGGCTGAGGAATATCGCTATCCCCAGGCTCAGCGGCACCGCGAACAGCAGCGCCAGCAGCGATGAGACCAGGGTCCCGTAGATAAACGGCCAGGCGCCATAGAGATCGTTGACCGGGTCCCATTCCGTTGAGGATAAAAACCCGAAGCCGAACTCACGGATGGACGGAATGGCGCCACGGAACAGCTGAATGACAAGCAGCGCGATGATGAGGACGATGGTTGCCGCCGCCAGGAAAGCAATAATTCTAAACAGCGTATCCCCGAGCCGTTCCCGGGCCGGCAGAGGAGCCCGGCGGAATTTATCGCGCTGATTGTTTATGAAAGACATATGATTCCGGGCATTCTGGGTCGATTCGGATATTCAGAAAGGATAATTCAGGTGGGAACAAGCTACCCATTCCGCCTGAAAACAAATTATCAAAGTTTGCGGACAGGCAGGTTAACAGGAAGTGAACGAATTGTGAACGAATTGTGAACGGGCGCCTTTTCGGCCCGGCGATCGGGCTTTGCGGCCGGGCTTAAAAAGCCCGCGCGGGACATGCGCCATGGAAGGCATGTCCCGCGCGGGCCGGCTACGGAGAGTGGCCGTCTGTGCTGATTCGCGCTACTGCGGCGCCAGGCTCTGCCCGTTGTAGTTGATCTTGCGGACCTGGTCTTCCACTTTCTTGAGCATTTCCGGCGGCTGCGACACATAGTCGAGAGCCGCGGTGTACTGAGAACCGTCGTGCAGCGCCCACCAGATAAAGTCCACCAGGACCTGACCCTTGTCGTGGTCTTTCTGGTCCTTGTAGACCAGCAGGTAGGTGAAGCCGGCGATGGGATAGGAGTCCTTGCCGTCGGGGTTGCCCAACGCTATGCGGAAATCGGCGGGTATGTTGGCGATTGCTCCCTGAACCGCGGCTGTGGTGCTGGCCACGGTGGCCTCGACGAAGTTGCCCGCCTTGTTCTTCATCAATGCGTAAGGCCGCTTGTTCTGCTTGGCGTAGGCAAGCTCCACGTAACCGATGGCCCCCTTGGTCTGCGACACCTGGCCGCTGACACCCTCATTGCCCTTGCCGCCAAGGCCCACGGGCCACTTAACGTCGGTGCCCTTGCCGACCTGGCTGTTCCAGTCCGGGCTCACCGCCGAGAGGTAGCTGGTGAAGATATTGGTGGTGCCGCTGCCGTCCGAGCGGTGCACGACTACGATATCCTCGTCGGGGAAGTTGATGCCGGGGTTGTCGGCCTTCAGCGCGGGATCGTTCCACTTGGTGAGTTTGCCCATGAATATGTTGGCCAGGTTCTCCGGCGTCATCTTCAGGTTGGTAGGCACGCCATCAACGTTGTAGGTAATGACGACCGCTCCGGCCACGGTGGGAATGTGCAGCAGCTCCGCCGGCGCCTTTGCCAGCTGATCGTCTTTCATCGGCGCGTCCGAGGCGCCGAAGTCCACGGTCTGGGCGATTATCTGCTGGATGCCCGCGCCGCTGCCGACCGACTGGTAGTTGATGGTCGCCTGTGGGTACTGCTTGCTGAAGACGTCGAACCACTTGGAATAGATGGGAAACGGGAAAGTGGCGCCGGCGCCGGTGAGATTGGCGGTGGGAACATTCAGCGCCGGTCCCGTGCCGCCGGTTGTGGCGCCAGTGTCACTGCCGCCGCAGCCGGCTGCTATTGCCACCAGCCCGACCACGACGATAATGACCGCAGCCAGCGCCAGGCGCTTGCTAAATCTTGTTGTTTGCAAACCGATCAGTCCTCCTTATTTCGACCTTTGGATTAGTGAGGTTAGATTAGCAGAGGCCAAACCGGCCGAGGTTAACAAGACGTAAATAAATTGTGAACAAAATATGAACGGGGAGGAAGCGGGATTTTGGGACCGAGATGACGGCCGCCTTTCGCCGACCGGCTGCTATTCCGGCAGGCTACTTCTCGCCGGCGGCGCGGACTTCGAACTTGTAACCAAAACCGTAATGCGTCTGCAGGAAGGTCTTCTCGGGAAACACCCGGGCGAGCTTCTTCCTGATCCTCCTGACGAAGACGTCGACCGAGCGGTCGCCGTGCAGCATCTCGTAGCCCCAGACCGACTTGTAGATATCCTCGCGGGAAATGACCTGCGGCGATTCACGCGCCAGCATGTAAAGTACCGCAAATTCCTTGGAAGTCAACCCGAGCGGCTTGTCCGCGCCGAACGCTTCTTTCCGCTCCGGATCCACGGTCAGCCCGTTGAATGAGAGCGGGCCGGGTTTCCCCGCCGCCGACACCGTCTGGCGGTGGCGCCGCAGTTGCGCCTCTACCCTCGCCATCAGTTCGCTCATCCCGAAGGGCTTGGTGAGATAATCATCAGCGCCCATGGTCAGACCCTGCACCTTGTCAAATTCGCTGGTGCGGGCGCTGAGGATGATGATGGGCAGGTCGAAGCCTTCCTCGCGGGCCTGCTCGCAGAGCTTCCAGCCGTCCATCTCGGGAAGCATGAGGTCTAGGATCATGAGGTCGGGACGCTCGCGCCGCAACAGTCGCAGGCCCTCGAGGCCGGTGGCGGCCGTCAGAAAACGGTAACCCTGTTTCTTGAGATTGAAGGCGACGGTCTCGCGGATGGCCTCGTCGTCTTCGACGACCAGGATACGAGCGTTGTTGATCTCATGTTTATCCATGATCTGATTTTAGCAGAGGCGGAGCTGAAGGGCTTCAGGGGATGTAAATGGCTTCATCGGTAATCCGCCAGTGATGCACGAATGCACCCGGCTCTTCGGACTCGATCGGGCCTTCGATTTCCTCGATGGCGATCTCGATTTGAAAATGTGTCTTGCCCATCATGCTGGCCAGCAGTTCACACGGGAAAGGAACACCCGGATGCTGCCTCAGGATTTCGAGCAGCCTGCCGTTCAGTCCTGCGGGGAAAAAGCTTCTGCGTCTAACGGGGGCGATGGTGATCATTGAATCGCCCCGGGTTTACCGGAGACTCTTTTGTTTGGGTAACTCGATGATTTCCTCTTTCTCTTTCTCCCAGTAGTTCGCTTCCAGTTCTGCCGGCGGGATGTCGCCGATCGGTTTCAGCAGCCTG
>JAMCPM010000011.1:300000-397094 GCA_023382335.1 Actinomycetota bacterium | reverse complement strand
CAGGCTGCTGAAACCGATCGGCGACATCCCGCCGGCAGAACTGGAAGCGAACTACTGGGAGAAAGAGAAAGAGGAAATCATCGAGTTACCCAAACAAAAGAGTCTCCGGTAAACCCGGGGCGATTCAAAGGCTGATTCCAATGAGCAATTTACGAATATTTGTATGAAAGCAAATGATGCTTTTCTGACCGGATTTTGGTTTGCCATAGGATCATTGACAGCTGCGAGTATGATTGGCTTAATTGGATTTATAATCCATAGCTTTGCGATTCATAAATAAGCTTTACTCAAATCCATACCACTCAGCAAATGAGGAAAATATGCCTCAAAAAGTGAAAAATTACAAAAGCGCAAAAGAGTTTGAAAAAGATCAGAAGAAGATGCAAAAGCATGGATATGACGTTATCACGGTTGAAGCTGAAGGGAAAAAACCTTATAGCATAGCCAGGGGCGCAGGTGGAGCTGTGATCTTTGGTCCTCTTGGATTGATTGGGGGACGTGGAAGAAAAGGCAAAATTATGGTTGTTTATGAAAAAGAAGAAGTATCCAATTCTACTCGAAGCTCAACTCCTTCTGCCCCGTTAACAGTTCCCAAATCGATTGCGGATGAAGTTGCATCTCAATTATCTGAAACAGCATTTACCCAAATACGTGAACTATTGTTAGAAAGTAAAATATTTAACAACAATTTAAATGAAGCGGCAAAGATATTTGCTTCCGAAACTGGTCAAAGAGGAGGCTCATTTAAAACTATCAGGCTCATGCAAAAACTGGAGACAGAACTGAAGCATAGAGGATCCAATCCGGAATTACTTCAACCGCTTGAAGAAATCAAGACTCCCGATTCGAATTACGAAAGTTCTCGTTCTTTTCAATCAGATGATATAGGAATTCGGCTTGAAAAATTAGCTGATCTTCATGAAAAGGGAATTATTACTGACGAAGAGTTTGAAAATAAGAAAATTGATCTTCTTTCACAGTTATAACTTCGCTTTCAATCACAATTAGCATCCGAAAAAGAAGGAAGGAGAAAATCTTGGCCTCAAAACGCTACTTCATTGATGTTAGCCATCCTGGTCTAGGAAAGTTTCAACGTATTCAAGATACAAACAAAACTATTTGCCGACAGAAAGCTAATGCCAAGGCTGTAGAATGGGATAGAATGTGGCAGCGGCGTCAGGAGCAGCAGCGTAAAGCCCAAGAAAGAAACAAATTGGCCCAAGAAAGAGCAAATAAGAAAGAGGCTAGTGAACAAAATAAGAATTTAGCTGCGGAGCGTACTAAAGAAGCTGAGGTAGCTCTTTCTGAGATCAAAACGACCTTGGAAAAGACGTTAACTATAGACGATAACATTGACTGGAACAGCCTTAAGGATTTCAGCAAATTCAGCAAGTCAAAGCCCTCACCGCCAACGCCTATTGCCTTTCCTCCTGAACCGAAATCTAGTGATGCTGAATTTCAGCCTAAATTAGGTTCATTCGATAAGTTATTCAACACAAAAAAGGGATTAGCAAAATTGGAGGCAGCAAAAACGCTATTCGAAGCAGCCCATAATAAGTGGGAAGCGGATAAAGAAAAGATCAACTCGCAAAACGCGGAACTGAAGAAAGAGCATACAAGTGAAATCAAAAAGTGGGAGGTAGAGAAGGCGGAATTTCTTGTCCAGCAGGAAGAGAAGAACAGCCAAGTTGATCTGCAGAAGCAGGCATATGAATCTCTTGACCGTGATGCCATAGAATCTTACTGCGACCTTGTACTTTCGAATTCCCAATATCCGGATTATTTTCCCAAAGACTGGGAGATGAGCTATAACCCGGAAAACAAAATATTGATTATTGATTACGTGTTGCCGGATTTAGAAATATTACCTCGAATTAAAGAGGTCAAATACGTTCAAAGCAAAAATGAGTTCAAGGAATCCTTTTTTAGCGATAAGTTTAGGGAGCAGCTGTTTGACGACCTGCTTTATCAGATTACGCTAAGGACGGTTCACGAACTTTTTGAGGCTGATTCAGCTGATGCATTGGCGGCTGTGGTCTTCAATGGATTAGTAAATCATATAGATAAGGCGACCGGGAAAGAAGAGAATGCTTGCGTCTTGTCTATTCAGGCACAAAAAGTTGAATTTGTTGACATTAACTTGGCGCAGGTCGAACCAAAAGCATGCTTTAAGAAACTAAAAGGTGTGGGGAGTTCAAAGCTACATTCAATAACGCCGGTACCACCCGTACAAAAACTTAACAAGGAGGATCGACGTTTCATAGAAGCCTACAGCGTAACCGGTGACATAGATGATAGTACTAACCTAGCCGCCATGGACTGGAAAGACTTTGAAAACCTGATTAGGGAACTTTTTGAAACTGAGTTCTCTTTGGGCGGCGAAGTGAAAATAACCCAAGCAAGTCGTGACGGCGGTGTGGATGCGGTTGCGTTTAATCCAGACCCGATAAAAGGTGGGAAAATAGTTATTCAAGCTAAAAGGTACACGAACACTGTAGGGGTGTCTGCGGTAAGGGACTTGTTTGGCACCGTAATGAATGAAGGAGCCATGAAAGGTATTCTCGTCACAACAGCAGATTATGGGCCAGATGCTTATGAATTTGCTAAAGACAAACCCTTGACCTTGTTAAGTGGAGGTGAGCTTCTTTACTTGCTTGAAAAGCATGGTCATAAAGCCAAAATCGATCTTAAAGAAGCCAAACTACTGCTTGCGGAACAAGAGTAAATTACAGTTTGGATAATCCAGTAGAATGACTGAGAAACCTCATCATTTTAGCCAGCAATTGTTCTCCTATATGTTGCAATCCTTATTCGGAAACGGGACCAGAAATTAAATTGGCAAATCATTAATAAGCATTAGGACCTCTTTTCGTGGAAAAGGGGACGATCTGCTAACAGTTTGCTAACCAAAGCTTCGGTATTGCATGTTTTTCAAAGGTATTGAACGAAATCCTCGCGCAAGGTTATTCCCGCTAAACGGAATGATTTGTAATTGACTAACATCAGAAGCACCGGAGCTTTTCGGACTTCTAATCCGCAGCTTGCAGGTTCGAGTCCTGCCGGGCGCTCCTGCCGGGCGCACCAGATCAATATCCCGCAGTAGTAAAACTTCGATCTAGCCCACAATTCGATTTACGTGGATAATTCTAATTGTCAGCGAACTTTTCCGGACATTGATACAACTTGTCACCCTGTGTATTGCCGAGTAGTTCACAGTTTGATTTGATGCGGTCCAGTATCTCCTGCCTCCCGTCTGCCTTGGACTGTTCGATGATCGCGTCATCCCGGAACTGTGCCGTCTTGAAGTCAAGCAGGAACACTCCGGCAAGGGAGAGGATGAGAATGGCGGCGAAGCTGAAAGTGAGAAGCAGGAATGTGATGTTGCTTTTCATTGACTTTCACTAATGGACAGATTGAAATCCAGACCTACTTGTGTTGCTTATACATACCAGGATGAATGCCGGAATACCTCAACCACGTGGTCTTAATTGGACACACGTACATAAAATAATGGTTGTAGTCAACTAATAACTGTTTGGACAATAGCACAAGATACTGAATAGGTCAATAAGCAAAAAGAAGATATGTGGTATAGCCGGGGGTGTGAAACAGTCTCGACGGAAAGAACCGCTTGACGGCATAATTTGAATATAAACAGGCAGGTCGGCCGCACCAGCAGCCGCCCTGCCATATCCAGCAGACTTGATTAACTCAGATCCGCCTATATCTACATCTGAGCGATGTTGATGATGTTGCCTTCCGTATCCTTGAACCAGGCGCCCTTGCCGCCATCCATCGTCGCGATGCCATTCACGGTCTTGATGCCCATCTCGGGCATGTCATATTCCTCGAACTGCAAGCCTCGCTCACGCAGATCGCTTACTTCTTTCTCGACATCGTCGACGATGAACGCGGCTTCGGTGTGCTTCGCCTTGGTCTGCGAAAGGGGATATCTGACAGCGAAAATCGGCCGCGATCGAGCCTCAGAAGATTTCCGCTATTATGAATAACTGCGGGGGATGCAGCTATTTTTTGGTTATCCGCAGCCGGCCGTTACGTCGTTTCAGCCTCGTCCATGTGGTGCTTGGCGCTGCCCAGCATGATCATGGCCCAGCCGTCAAAGATCAGCCAGATGCCGACCAGCAGGCCGATCGCCCATGTAGCCGAGCTCGGCAGATCAGACCAGATCAGCACTCCGAGGATTATCGAGACGATGCCGTTGAACAGCATCCAGCCCCAGCTTCTGGCGCCCATGTTGAAGACCGCCACCAGCACGTTGGCAATGCCCTGGGCGAAGAAGAAAATCCCCAGGATCAGGGTCAGCGTGACCGTTGCGGTCAGCGGATACACCAGCAACATGATGCCGGCCGCCAGGTAGATAACCGCCGTCAACAGCTTGACCAGGAAGTCTCCCCAGCCGGTGGAACTGAACATGCTCACCAGCCGGCCCACGCCTGCGGCCACCAGCAGTATGCCGATGAGGATGGTGATGCTGGCGGATGTCGCTGCCGGAAAGACGATCGCGACGGCTCCCAGAACCAGCATCAGGATGCCAAGCGTCATCAACCAGCTCCACTTGACATCAATCACGTTATAACCTGCGTGTGGCTGCATCATTCCTGTTCCATTGCTCATTTCGGACCTCCAGGATCTAGTTGTTCCACGTATGTATGGAATACCCGGTTATGCGGGAACATGAACCATAATCCTTGTGAAATCGGGGTATCTTGTCCTAGGGGTTTTCCCTGTATTTGCGGGAGGTTTTAATCGCGGGATGTGCGCCTTTCCCGAAGGAGGGCCCGGGCCGGTACCTCAGGGGATGTGGATCAGCACCGGGCTGTACTTGAACAGCACCCGCTGGCTGATCATCAGCGGCTGGCCGCCGGTGCTGACGACGTGCACGGGGCCGTTCATGACGCCGCCGAACTGCGGCGTGATCATGCCGCCTTCGGGAATGGTGAAATAGTCATTGGCGGGGTTGGCAGGGTCGCGCATCTTCCGTCCGCCAATATATATCTCGACGTTGGCGGCGCCCGTGCCGCGGTTTGCGACCAGCACCCAGTCACCATACATATAATTTGCGGCCAATGAGTCATACCAGGTAAAGAGCTGGTCGGTGGCCAGCGCCGAGGGCGGCGTACCCTGGACTTCCTCGAAGCTGTCGCGGTTGAGCACCCGTTGCGAGGCCATCAGCGGCTGGCCGTTGGTGCAGACGACGCGCACCGGGCCGGCCATGAGACCGGAAAACTGCGGCGTCACCATGCCCCCGGCGGGGATGGCGTTGCCGCCGCCGGTGCTGTAGCGCGCCTTGAGGACGCCGGCCACATAGATGTCGACGTCGGCGGGCTCTGTGCCGCGATTGGCGACCAGCACCCAGTCGCCGCGCATGCCGTTGACCTTCAGCGAATCGTACCAGGTGAACAGGTACTCGCTGCCGAGGTCTGAAGTCGGATAGCCCATGAGCTCGTTAAAGCTTTCCTTGAACAGCACCCGCTGGCTGACGATGAGCGGCTGGTGATTGGTCGAGCGCACAGTCACCGGTCCGTTCATGACTCCGGGAAACACCGGCGTGACGATGGCGCCCGGCGCCATGGAATTGCCGCCCGCGGAGGTGTAGCTCGCCATCAGTGTGCCGCCGATCGAGATCTCGACGTCGGCCGGTTCGCTGCCGTGGTTGGAAACCAGCAACCAGTTTCCCGCCATGCTGTTCTCGCGCTTGTTGTCATACCAGGTGAACTCGTAGGAATCGGTCAGCTTTTCTTCCGCCGTGCCGGTGACCTCGTTGAAGGCATCATGGAAGAGGACGCGCTGGCTGGCGATAAGCGGCTGGCCGCCAGTCGAGATCACTTCCACCGGCCCCGCCATCAGCCCGGGGAAGACCGGCGTGATGCGCCCGCCTTCGGGGATGGTGAAGAAGTCGTTGGCGGGATTGGACGGGTCACGCATCTTCTGGCCGGCGATCCTGATCTCCACGGTGGCGGTTCCGCTGCCCTGATTTCCCACCAAGATCCAGTTGCCGGCCATGCCGTTCTCGCGCCTGTCGTCATACCAGGTGAAATAAAAGTGAGTCGAGAGGCCGGACACCGGCGCGCCCGGCAGCTCGTTGAAGCTGCCCCTGAAGACGCCGCGCGGGTTGATTCCCTGAATTTCTGTGGCATAGAGGGAGATGGCGTCGCTGTAACCCCATCCGGGCACGGCCCATCTTCCGTCAAGGTCCTTGAGCGTGCGGCAGCCGCGCACGTCGACGTAGTAGCGCAGCAGCTGGTAGTGGGCGACGACGCCGGCCTCGGGTGTGGGGTAGGCGAAACCGGGGTGTCCCGGACCGGTGGCGCCGATGCCGGCGAAGTTATTCTGCCACGGCTGTACCAGTCCGCCGTAGCGCAGCGAGTTGGTCTCATGCAGCATCTGGGCGAAAGCAAGGTCGGCGCGGATGCCGTAGCGCGCGCCCCAGTAAGCGTAGAGGCTGGCGATCTGCGGATGGATGTGGCCGGCGTTGCGCCAGGCGAGCTCGGCCTCTAGTTGATCGGGAGTCACCGGAGAGCTTCCCGCGAGTGGTTCGTAAGGCGAGACCGCCAGGGCCGCGGGTGGGGCGGCGAGGCTGAGAGCCAGCGACACGGTTAGGGCGAGCAGCGCAAGGGTGAGCAGCGGCACGTAAGCCAGCAATGCCGCCGGCTTACGAGCCAGCAATGCCGCCGGCCCGGAAGATGCCTGTGAACTTGGCCTTCTCATCGGACGCGCCCCTTGCTTCGACCGTTTGCCTTCCTGACCCCTAAAGCGATGCCGCGGGACTCGATCATATTACCGGCGGCGGCAGGGTTCAATGGAGTTTCGCCGCGCCATGGGTCCGGCCTCATTTATTCGCCTCGACCCGCGTCTGCCATATATAATCTAATCCGCGCGGGCGTGGCGGAATGGTAGACGCGCCAGCCTTAGGAGCTGGTAGGGTTCTCCCTGTGGAGGTTCAAATCCTCTCGCCCGCACCAAACCCTTATGACATCGATCATCAACAATGCCAGACGCTTTTGGATATTCGCGATTTTCGCGGGGTGGTCTTTTGACTTCCTGTTCTGGAAGCAACAGCTAGGCATCAATCTCGCCATTTTTTCTTCGCTGTGCCTGACTGCGGGAATCGCGCTGCTATGCCTTGAGGGAGTGCGGCCCGCGCGCAATGCCATACTGCTGCTTCCGGTAATATTGTTCTTCACCACCATGACTTTTGTGCGTATGGAGCCTTTGACCGTGTTCGTTTGTGTCGGCGCGGCCTTGGGTCTGACGATCGTGCTCGTGTCCACATATGTCGGCGGCAAGTGGCTTCATTACGGACTGGTGGATTATCTGACAAGAACGTTCAGGTTATATGTGAGCGTATTCACCCGCGGCATGTCTTTCATTCAGGAGAGCCGCCGTCTGAGAGAGGTCACCGGCGCCTCCAGGGGGGATGAGCTATGGGAGAGGCTCTGGCCGGTTATCCGCGGCGTATTGATAGCAGTTCCTATAGTTGCTGTATTTGCGGCATTGCTGTCTTCCGCCGATCTGGTCTTCGCGCAACGCCTCGGCGATATAGCCAGTATTTTCAGCACCGACAAGGTGCCTGAATATATCTTCCGCGGAATGTACATCATCATGATCGCTTACTTTCTGGGTGGCATCTTTCTGCATGCCGCGACCCGGAGCGGCGATCAGGATGTTTCCGGGAAAAATATCTGGTCTCCTTTTCTCGGTTTCACCGAGTCGTCCATCATCCTTGGCAGCGTTGTAACGTTGTTTGCCGGGTTCGTCCTGGTACAGTTTCAATATTTCTTCGGTGGCGATCAAAATATTCATGTAGCTGGATATACGTATGCCGATTATGCCCGCCGCGGCTTCGGCGAACTGGTCGCAGTCGCCATCTTCAGTCTGCTCCTGGTGCTGGCGCTGAGCGCTTTTTCACGGCGTGAGGAAAAGAGGCAGAAGATCATGTTTACAGGTCTGGGTGTAGCCATGGTGAGCCTGGTGCTGGTAATCCTGGTCTCTGCTTTTCAGCGGATCATGCTATATGAGGACGCCTACGGTTTTTCCCGGCTTCGAACATATACTCACGTGTTTCTGGTCTGGTTGGGCCTCATGCTGATCGCGGTAATCGCCCTGGAAGTAGTCCGCAGGCAAAAGGCCTTTGCCCTCGCGGCGGTTATAGCGGCCGCGGGATTCGTCAGCACGCTGGCCGTGATGAATGTCGACGGATTCATTGCCCACAAGAACGTTCAGCGGGCAATTCATGGGGGAGCCGAGCTGGACGTCCAATATCTGGAATCTCTTTCGGATGACGCAGTCCCAACCCTTGCCGATGAATATCGTTCCGCCCCTTTGTCTTCCGGGCTCAAGGAGCAGCTGGGCCTGGTTCTTAGGCATTTCGCCGACAATCCCGAGTTTGCAACGGGCCGATCCTGGCGTTCATATAATGTGTCTTATTCCAGGGCGCTGGAAGCGATCGATGAGTCGGGGCCTGAACTATTCATTGGGCAAAATAATCTGAATCACTAGTACGTGGTTCGGCTCTGAAGTCTCCGATTTGGACTTTCACCCCATTCTTCACTAACATCTGTATTTAAGTAATGTGTCCCTAAAATTCGACATCCGGAGCCCCATGGCAGACATCAAGACGAGCGCCAGGCAACTCGAAGGCGACAAGGTGCAGCTCGAGGTAGAAGTACCTGTGGAAGAGATCAAGGCGCAGGTCGACAGGACCATCAAGGAACTCGGCCGCGACGTCAAGATGCCCGGATTCCGTCCCGGCAAGGTGCCGCGCGCGGTGATCGTCTCCCGTTTCGGCAGGGAAGCCATCCATGCCCACGCTCTCGAAGACGCTCTGCCGGGCTGGTATGAGACGGCGGTCAAGGAGTCGGGAATCAAGGCAGTCGACCAGCCGGAGATCGACTTCGAGCAGATCGAAGCCGACGACAAGCCTTACATTTTCAAGGCCACGGTCGCGGTCATGCCCAAGCCCAAGCTCGGCGATTACACCGGGCTCGAGGTCGAGAAGGATGTTCCCGAGGTCGACGAGGAGGAGATCGACGAGGAGGTCGACCGCCTGCGCAAGCGCATGGCCAAGCTCGAGGACATCGAGGGCCGCGCCGCCGCCGAGGGCGATTTCGTGCTCATCGATTTCACCGGATATACCGACGGCGAGCCGCTCGAGGGCGGCGCCGGCAAGGATTATATGCTCGAGCTGGGCAGCAACACCTTCATTCCCGGGTTTGAGGATCAGATTGCAGGAATGGAGAAGGGCCAGTCGAAAAAGCTAAAGCTTAGTTTCCCGGACACTTACAAGCCGGAAGAGCTCGCCGGCAAGGAGGCCGAGTTTGACGTAACCGTCAAGGAGATCAAGGAGCGGGTACTTCCCGGGGCCGATGACTCTTTCGCCGCCGACAACAGCGAGTTTGAAACGATCAAGGAGCTGCGCGACGACATCAGGGCGCGCATCTTGAAGAGCCGCGAGGAGGCCGCCGACAGCGCTTTCCGCCAGCGGGTCTTAAGCAAGGTGATGGAGGACGTCGAGCTGGCGGTTCCGGAGAAGATGGTAGCCAGCCGCGCCACCCGCATCGAGCATGAATTCGTCTATTCGATGCAGGCCCAGGGAGCTTCTGTGAAGGAGTACATGGAGCAGACCGACGAGCAGCGCAAGGCTTTCCAGGAGCACTTCTTCAAGCAGGCCGAAGCCGTGCTCAAGCAGGAACTGGTGCTCGAGGCCATCGCCGAGCAGGAGGGGCTCAAGATCACCGACGAAGATTTTCTGGAAGAGGTTAACCGGGCCGCCGAGTCGATGGGCAAGGATCCTGAGGAGCTTCTGGCCAAGGCCAGGGAGCAGGAGAGCGAGCAGGAGATCCGTGACGACCTGCTGCATAACGCGGCCGCCAGACTTCTGGCGGAGAAGGCGGTCCCGGTGCTGAAGACGGCCGCGGACAGGAAGGCGGAGGAGAATGCCGCCAAAGCCGCAGAGGCGAAGAAGAAAGAGGCCAAGGCCGCCGACAGGAAGCCGGCCGAGGCCAAGAAAAAAGCAGAGCCCAAGGCGGGCGCTGCCAAGGCGAAACCAAAAGAATGAACAGTCAATCAAAATCCGATTTTTCTGAGGTGGAAGATCAAATGCCATTAATTCCCATGGTGATAGAGCAGACCAGCCGCGGCGAGCGGGCCTTCGACATCTATTCGAGGCTTTTGAACGAGAGGATCATCTTCCTCGGCAGCGGCATCAATGATGAAGTAGCCAATGTCGTCGTCGCCCAGATGCTGCATCTGGAGTCCGACGATCCCGACAAAGACATCAACCTTTATATCAACTCACCGGGCGGTTCGGTCTATGCCGGTCTGGCCATCTATGATACAATGCAGTTTATAAAGCCGGACGTTGTAACAACCTGCGTGGGGATAGCTATGAGCATGGGCGCTTTGATACTCGCGGGAGGCGCAAAAGGCAAGCGGTTTGCGTTGCCGAATGCAAAAATTCTGATCCACCAGCTGTCCGGCGGATTCCAGGGCCCTGCGGCCGATATCGAGATCCATGCCAAGGAAGCCCTGTCGCTCCGCAAACATCTGGACGAGATCCTCGCACTCCACACCGGCCAAACCATTGAAAAAGTATCCCAGGACACCGACCGCGACTACTTCATGACCGCCGATGAAGCCAAGGAATACGGCCTTATCGACAACATCCTCGTTCATCGCGGTACCTTCAAGGAGGAATAAAGACTCATGGCCCGACCGACTGACGGCAACGAACAACTCCTGTGCAGCTTCTGCGGCAAATCGCAGCGCCAGGTAAAAAAACTGATCGCCGGACCCGGCGTCTACATCTGCGATGAGTGCATCGACCTCTGCAATGAGATCATCGATGAGGAGCTCGCCGCTCCGGCGAGCCTCGATCTGGAACACCTTCCCAAACCGACCGATATCTACGAAGCGCTAAACGAATACGTCGTCGGCCAGGAAGACGCCAAGCGCACCCTCGCCGTCGCCGTCTATAACCATTACAAGCGCGTGCAGATGGCCGCTATCGAGGACAACGAGGTCGAGCTGCAGAAGTCGAACATCCTGCTGCTGGGACCGACCGGCTGCGGCAAGACACTGCTGGCCCAGACGCTGGCCCGCTTCCTCAACGTGCCCTTCGCCATCGCCGACGCCACCGCCCTCACCGAGGCCGGCTACGTGGGCGAGGACGTGGAGAACATCCTGCTGAAGCTGATCCAGGCCGCCGACTACGACGTCAAGAAGGCCGAGACCGGCATCATCTACATCGACGAGGTCGACAAGATCGCCCGCCGCGCCGACAACCCCTCGATCACCCGGGACGTATCCGGCGAGGGCGTGCAGCAGGCGCTGCTGAAGATCCTCGAGGGCACGGTCGCCAGCGTGCCGCCACAGGGCGGCCGCAAGCATCCGCACCAGGAATTCCTCAACATCGATACCACCAACATCCTGTTCATCTGCGGCGGCGCCTTCGCCCACCTGGACAAGATCATCGAGCGCCGCGTCGGCCACAAAGGCATGGGCTTCGGCGCCCAGGTCAAGAGCAAGACCGACAAGGACGTCGGCAGCATCTTCGCCAAGGTGATGCCGGAAGATCTGCTCGAGTACGGCCTGATCCCCGAGTTCATCGGGCGTCTGCCGGTAATCAGCGCCATCCACAACCTGACTCGCGACGATCTGGTGCGCATCCTGACGACGCCCAAGAACGCGCTGGTCAAGCAGTATGAGCGCTTCTTCAAGTTTGATAACATAGAGCTGGTCTTCGGGCCGGATTCCCTGGTTTCCATCGCCGACAAGGCGCTGAAGCTGGAGACCGGCGCCCGCGGCCTGCGCTCTATAATCGAGCAGTCCCTGCTAAACGTTATGTTTGAGCTTCCGTCGCGCGGCGACGTCCGCAAATGCGTGGTTACCAAGGATACGATCGAACGCCAGATCGACCCGACGCTGGTGACGGAGGCGGAAAGAATATTGCCGCAACTTGACGAAGAGTCAGCCTAAACCAGACAAGTCCCTACCACTTCTTCCAACAAGAGAACTCGTAGTATTTCCCCGCATGGTCGCGCCCATTTTCGTGGGCCGCGAGAAGTCGATCAAGGCGCTGGAACGCGCCTTCGAAGACAAGTCGCCGATCATCCTCTCCACCCAGAAGGTGCCCGAGCTGGAGGACCCCACCAGCGATGACATCGTCCGCATCGGCACCATGGCTACCGTGGTGCAGCTCTACAAGATGCCCGACGGGTCGATCAAGGCGCTGGTGGAAGGCCAGCAGCGGGTAAAGATCGACGACTTCACCTCGACCTCGCCGCATTTCCAGGTCAATTTTTCCCTTTTGGGACCGGCAGACATCGGCGAGCCCAGCGGGCGCGTGAGCGCCCTGGCGCGCGTGGTCATGCGCGAGTTCGTCCGTTACGTGGAGACCAATCCCGGCATGCCCGATGAAGTGGGGCAGCTGGTGGGAGCGGTGGCCGATCCCGATGAGCTGGCCGACGCCGTCGCCGCCCACATGATGATCCCCTTTGACAAGAAGCAGCAGCTGCTGGAGCAGGGCAACAGCGAGAGCCGCCTCAACCAGGTGCTGGGCATCCTCGTGGAAGAGAACGCCGTGCTCGACATGGAGCGCGACCTGAATCAGAAGGTGCAGGACAAGATCGAAGCGACCCAGCGGCAGATATTCCTGCACGAAAAGCTCAAGGTCATCCGCGAAGAGCTCGAGCACTCTCCCGAGGCCGAGGATGAATCGGTCCAGGAGTATCTGAAGCTGCTGGAGGAAAAGCAGCTCAACCCTTCGGCGGCCGAAGCCGTGCGCAAGGAGATCGCCAAGCTCAAGTCGGCCTCGCCTTTCTCGGCCGAGGTCTCGGTCATCCGCAACTATCTCGACAACGTTTTCGCGCTGCCCTGGGGCACGCTGGCGGAGAAATCCGATTACGAGCTGGCCGCGGTTTCCAGGCACCTGGAGCGTAGCCACTACGGCCTCAAGAAGGTCAAGGAGCGCGTGCTGGAGTTCCTGGCGGTGGGCAAGCTGCTGGGCAAGGACCAGCCCAACACGACGCTGTGTTTCGTGGGCCCGCCGGGAGTGGGGAAGAGTTCGGTGGCGCGCGCCATCGCCGGCGCCCTCGACCGTCCCTTCGTGCGCATATCTCTCGGCGGCGTGCGCGACGAGGCCGAGATCCGGGGCCACCGGCGCACCTATGTCGGCGCCATGCCCGGACGCATCATCGACGCCATCACCAAGGCCAAGGTTGACAATGCGGTAGTCTTGCTGGACGAGATCGACAAGATGGACTCCGACTATCGCGGCAATCCGGCGGCCGCGCTCATGGAAGTGCTCGATCCGTTGCAGAACAAGGAGTTCCGCGATAACTACCTCGAGCTTGACTACGACCTTTCAAAAATCTTGTTCCTGGCGACGGCCAACTATGACGACGGCATCCCTGCGACCCTCTACGACCGCCTGGAGACTATACAGCTCTCCGGCTACACCTATGAGGAAAAGGAGCAGATTGCCAAGCGGCACCTGCTGCCGAAGATCGCCAGGGAGACCGGGCTCAAGAAGAGCGACGTCGTCTTCACTCCGGCGGCGCTGAAGGCGATCATTCGTTTTTATACGCGTGAGTCCGGCGTGCGTGACCTCGAGAGGCATCTGCGCAAGATATTCCGCAAGGTGGCGCGTGCTTACCTGGAGAAGGGCGCCAGGCTGCCGATGCGCATCAGCGGCAGCGGCCTCGAGGGTTACCTGGGGCCGGCGCCGTTCACCGAGGAGCGGCTGGAGCGACGGGCGCTCTGCGGAGCCAGCCTCGGGCTTGCCTACACCTCTGACGGCGGCGACGTGCTCACGATCGAGACCAACGTCTCGATCGGCAAGGGCGACCTGGTCCTGACCGGGCAGCTGGGCGAGGTCATGCAGGAATCGGCCTCGACTGCCTGGGGTTACCTGCTCTCGAAGGTCGAGAGCGACAAGAGATTCCGAGACCTGTTCAAGAAGAACGCGCCGGGATTCGACGCCGAGGGCAACTGGGCCATGCCCGGCAAGGACCTGCGGCTGCACGTTCCCGAAGGCGCCATCCCCAAGGACGGCCCCTCGGCCGGCGTGGCGCTGGCGGCCTCGATGCTTTCGGCCGTGTCCGGCCACGCCATCCGCCCGGCGGTCGCCTGCACGGGGGAGATCACCCTGCGGGGCAAGGTCCTCAGAGTCGGCGGCCTGCGCGAGAAATGCCTGGCAGCGGTGCGCATGGGCGTGCATACGGTCATCCTGCCCAAGGCGAACCAGCCCGATATCAAGGAACTTCCCCCCAAGATTCGCAAAGGCCTCAAGTTCGTCTACGTCGATGACTTCACCCAGGTCATCGACCACCTGTTCGTCTAGGGTTTCCGGCGTTCAAACAGCAGGCGAGCCGCTTGTGATAGAATTTCCGCTTGAATGAACAAGGATACCCGCCAACACCTTGAGTCGAATACCCGCTACTCACCGGCCAGCATCGAGTCGAAGTGGATGGACCTCTGGCTCGATGGCCGGGTATTCACCCCCGAGGAAGGCTCCGGTAAAGATTCTTACTGCATCGTGCTGCCGCCTCCCAACGTCACCGGGTCGCTGCACATGGGCCACGCACTCAATTCCTCGATCCAGGACCTGCTCATCCGGCTGGCGCGCATGCGGGGCAAGAACGCGCTCTGGGTCTGCGGCACCGACCACGCCGGCATCGCCACCCAGAACCAGGTGGAGAAGCAGCTGGCCGGCGAGGGGCTCACGCGCCAGCAGATAGGCCGCGAAGAGTTCGAGCAGCGCGTCTGGAAGTGGCGCGGCGAGTACGGCTCCACCATCATCAACCAGCTCAAACGAATGGGCTGTTCGCTTGATTACGAGGGCGAGCGCTTCACCCTCGACGAGGGTTACGTCAAGGCCGTCTACCGCGTTTTCACCTCGCTCTACAAAAAGGGCTATATCTACCGCGACGAGTACATGGTCAACTGGTGTACCCGTTGCCATACGGCCCTGTCGGATCTGGAAGTGGAGCACGAGGAGGAAGAGGACAAGCTTTATTATCTGCGCTACCCGGTCATCGGGGAAGACGAGTACCTGGTGATCGCGACCGCCCGGCCGGAGACGATGCTGGGCGATACCGCCGTCGCCGTCAATCCGGACGACGAGCGGTACCAGGACTACATCGGCAAGGACGTCGAGCTGCCTCTGACCGGCCGCGAGATCCCCATAATCGCCGACGAGTACGTCGACATGAAATTCGGCACCGGCGCGCTCAAGATCACGCCGGCGCACGATCCCAACGACTTCGAGATAGGCAAGAAGCACGACCTGGACGAGATCAACGTCTTTACCTCCGACGGCCACATCAACCAGGCCGGCGGCGAGTTCGCCGGGCTGACGCTCGAGGAGGCCCGGGCCCAGATCATGCACCGGCTCGAGCGCGATGGCCTGGTCGAGAAGGTCGAGCCCTACAGGCACGCGGTCGGCGTCTGCTACCGCTGCGGCACCACCATCGAGCCCTACATCTCGCTGCAATGGTTCATGCGCATGGACGAGCTGGCGCGCCCGGCCATCAACGTGGTCGAGAGCGCCCAGGTAAAATTCCATCCCCAGAGATGGGCGGGCGTATACCTCGACTGGATGCGCTCCATCCGGCCCTGGTGCATCTCGCGCCAGCTCTGGTGGGGACATCGGCTTCCGGTTTGGTACTGCGATGAGTGCGGCAAGATCATCGTCGAGGAGGAGCCGCCGACGACCTGCCCGGAATGCAACTCCTCAGAGCTCAGGCAGGAAGAGGACGTGCTCGACACCTGGTTCAGCTCGGCCCTGTGGCCGTTTGCGACCCTGGGCTGGCCGGAGACGACCGAGCGCGAGCAGAAGTTCTATCCCACCAACACGCTGGTCACGGCGCGCGACATCATCTTCCTCTGGGTCGCCCGCATGATCATGATGGGCCTCGAGTTTCCCGAGGATGTTCCCTTTAGCGACGTCATCATCAACGCCACCATCATGGCCAAGGACGGCCGGCGCATGAGCAAGTCCCTGGGTACCGGCATCGACCCGCTGGAGCTGATCGACACCTACGGCGCCGACGCCACACGTTTCGGGCTGCTGAACATGGCCAGCTCCCAGGACGTGCGCTTCGCCGACGAGCGCATCGAGATGAGCCGCAACTTCTGCAACAAGATCTTCAACGCCGCCCGCTTCGTACTGCTCGGGGTCGAGGACGTGCCGCCGGCGCCTTCGGCGGCGACCCTTCCCGACCGCTGGATCGAGAGCCGGCTGCAGGCGACCGCGGCCGAGGTCAACCGGCTGCTGGACGCCTATGATTTCTCGGAGGCTACGCGGCTGCTCTACCGTTTCGTCTGGAACGAGTTCTGTGACTGGTACGTCGAGATCGCCAAGATCCGTCTGTATGGGGAAGACGAGGCCGCCAGGCGAGAAGTCTCGGGGCACCTGCTGCATCTGCTGGATAACATCCTCCGGATGCTGCATCCGTTCATGCCTTTCCTCACCGAGGAGCTGGCGGCGCTGATGCCGCGCGAGGGCGGCTTCCTCATAGATTCGGTCTATCCCGGCGGCGACGAAGCGGCGCGGGACGCCGGAGCGGAAAAGGAAATGGAGGAGCTGATGGAGACGGTGGTCGCCATCCGCACCATGCGCAATGAGCTGACGGTGCCGCCGAAGAAGGAAGCCCGCGCGATCCTGGTCTCGAAGGAAGAAAATGTCATAAATGTGGTGCAAAACAACTCTTCTTTGATAGAATCGCTTTCGAAGACCCTCATCGACGAGCACGTCGCCGACGAAGAACAGGCGGCCAGGGAAGCGCAGCAGGCCGCGGTAGTGCTGATTCCGGGCGGTAAACTGCTGGTGCCGCTGGCGGAACTGATCGACATCGAGCAGGAAAAAACGCGTCTGCAATCCGTTATTTCCAGGAAAAAGCAGGAACTGGCGCGGGCAGAGGGAAAACTTGCCAATAAGAATTTTGTTGCCAAGGCTCCCCCGGAGCTGGTTGAAAATGAAAAGGTCAAGCTGGAGCAGCACGGCAGGGAACTAGGCGAGCTGGAACAGCAATACAACCGCTACTTTGGGACATAAACTGGCGACCAGGAAAAAAATCGTGAAGAAAGCTGCGCCGAAAAAGGCGGCAGCATCAGCATCCGGGGCCAGCGCCCAGGGCAAGTCGGTTAAAACCAAAGCTTCAGCCACGAAAGCAAAAGCTTCCCCGAAGACTAAAACAGCTGCAAAATCAAAGATAACCGCTAAGACAAAGGCTGCCTCGAAGCCGAAAGCCGCGGCCAAGCCAAAGGCGGCCGCGAAGGCGAAAACCGGCGCCAGGGCCAAGCCGGCAGCCAAGGCAAAGGGCGCCGCCAAAGCCACCGCCGCCGCTGTGAAGAAGAGGGCGGCCTCGCGGAAAAAGATCATGGACCAGGGCAAGACGGCCGCCAGGGCGCAGGCTAAAGCGAAGGCGACCGCCAAGGCCAAGGCCGGCGGCAAGGGCGCAAAGGCTCCGGCCAGGCCCAAAACAACCGCTGCCAAAGCGGGCGCGAAGGCGAAAGCGGGCGCAAAGCCCAAAGCGGTAGCGAAACCGAAGGCCGGCGCCAAGGCGAAGCCGGCAGCAGCGGTCAAGCCGGCGCCGGTAGCACCGCCAAAGCCGCCGGCGCCCAAGAAGCCGGCGGCGCCGCAGTTCGACGTCCAGGGTTATCTCGCCAAGCTCGACCGCCTCGGCATGAAGCTGGGGCTGGCCCGTATCACCAAGCTGCTGGCCGCGCTGGGCAACCCCCAGAAAAAACTCAAGACCATCCATGTCGTCGGAACCAACGGCAAGTCATCGACGGCGCGAATGATCGCGGCTATCCTGGCCTCTCAGGGCCTCAAGGCCGGCGCCTACATGTCCCCGCACCTGGTCTCTTTCAATGAAAGATACCTCGTCAACGGCAAGGAGATCAGCGACGCCAGGTTCGACAAGCTCATCATCGAGGTCCGCGACAAGGCTGAAGAGGTCAACAAGCGGTCCCGCAGCAGCGGCGCGCTGACCCAGTTCGAGATCCTAACCGCCGCCGCCTTCCTTTATTTCCATCAGCAGAAGGTCGACTGCGCGGTCATCGAAGCCGGGCTGGGCGGGCGTTACGACGCCACCAACGTCATCGACTCCAAGGTCCAGGTGCTGACCAACGTCGAGCTGGAGCACACCGATCTGCTCGGCAAGACCATTCCCGCCATCGTCAGGGAAAAAGCGGCCGTCATCCCCGAAAAGGGTGACGTGGTCATGGGCGCCCTCTCGGAAGAGGCTCTCAAGGAAGCCATGAAGATCTGCCAGGGCAAGAAAGCCAAGGTGCTTGTCCTCGGGGAAGATTTCACGCTGCTCAAGGGCAGGGGAGAGAAGTTCGATGTCTGGACCGCCAAGAGCCAGTACTCGGACCTGGAGCTGACCCTTTTCGGCCAGTACCAGCGTACCAACTGCGCCGTGGCCGTCCAGGCCGCCGAGCAGTTTCTGCGCAAGGCTCTCGACGAGAGAAAGCTCAAGCGGGGGCTGCCGCGGATATCGATCCCGGCCCGGCTGGAGATCATCGCCGAGAAGCCCCTGGTCGTGCTCGACGGCGCCCATAATCCCAGCGGTATCGCCGAGCTGATCGAGTCGCTGCGGACGCTGGTGGACGGCAAGCGCATCATTGGAGTCGTCTCCATCCTCAAAGACAAGGATGCCGGGGCCATGCTCGGGCTTCTGCTCGAATTTTGTGATATCTTATTCGTCACTGAGAACTCCAATCCACGCTGCATGTCCGCGCAGGAATTGTCCAGGTTACCGGTAGTGGAGGAGAGCCATGTCCAGACTTTTGTGGCCCGCGAGAGCCAGTCGGCCCTCGAGAGCGCCTTCAAGCTGGCTTCGACCCGGGATGTCATCCTGGTAACCGGCTCACTCTACCTGCTGGCGGACATAAAAAAGCGGATGGCGTGAGCTACAAAAGACAGGTGCCATGAATTTTCTGATCCTGCAGGCTGAGACTACCGACAGCACCAGCTTCTTCGATTCGCCCTGGTGGAAGTTCACCACCATGATGTCGAAGGCGATGCTGGTCGCAATGTGGCTGGCGCTCGCCTTCTGGACCTACAAGGACGCCAAGCGCCGCATCACCGATCCGATGATGATCGGCGTCGCCGTGGCGACCTCGCTGATCTTTCCCTACGTGGGCACGCTTTTTTATGTCATCCTGCGGCCGCCGGAATACCTCGAGGATGTCCTCGAGCGCGACCTGGAGATCAGGGCCCGCGAGCAGGAACTGGTCGGCGGCGCCAACCGCTGCCCCGCCTGCCGCACTCCGGTGCGCGACGATTACCTCGTATGTCCCAAGTGCCGCCGCGAGCTCAAGGTGGCCTGCGCTTCCTGCGACAAGCCGCTGGATCCTTCCTGGAAGGTCTGTCCCTACTGCGCCAATGACATAGGCGGCGCCGTCAGGAAGGCGCCCGCCAAACGCACGGTCGCGGAAGAGGACGAGCTCTTCGCCTGAGCCGCCGCAGCCGGCGGATCGGTCAAGGCAGCATCTTCAAACCCGAACTCTCATTGGAGGAAAATTGGAGCGGACTTTTGTGCTGGTCAAACCGGGGGCAGTCGCCCGCGGACTAGTCGGTGAGATCCTGGCGCGTTTCGAGCGCAAGGGATTTCGTATCAAGGCGATGAAATTCCTGCGGGTCGATCGCGACCTGGCCATGGAGCATTACACCGAGCATCGCGAGAAGGATTTCTTCAGCGACCTGGTCGCTTCGATCACGTCGGGCCCGGTGGCCGCTTTTGTGCTCGAGGGCCCCGAGGCCATCTCGGTTGTGCGCAAGATGATGGGCGTCACCAATCCCATGGCCGCCGATTCCGGAACCATCCGCGGCGACTACGGACTCGACATCGAAGCCAACATCGTACACGGCTCCGACGGGCCCGAGAGCGCCGAGCGTGAGATCGCCCTTTATTTCAGCGAGAGCGAAATAACCTAGGAACGCCGCACCTCTCCATCACCTCAATGGCAATCTACATTCCCTGATGTATCTAGCCTCGAAGTCCCCCCAGCGCAAGGCCCTGCTGGAAGCGCTCGGCGTCGACTTCGAGGTGGTCGAACCCGATTATCCCGAGGAAGAGCTCGCCGGCCATCTGCCGGCCGAACTGGTCGAGCGCCACAGCCGCGGCAAGGCTTTCTCGATACTCGGCCAGGTGGAGCCGCTCCCATCCGGCAGGCACATCCTCGGCGTTGACACCATGGTAGTGATTCTGGGACGCGCTGCCGGGAAGCCTCGCGACGAGCAGCAGGCGTTCGATTATCTGCGCCGCCTCTCCGGAAAGACCCACCTGGTCTACAGCGGACTTACTCTGCTATGGGCGGGAGCGGGACCGGGGGAGAGGATCGAGGAGACCGCTCACGCCGTCACCGAGGTGCGGTTCGCGCCGGTCCCCGACAGCGAGCTCGAGATCTATGTGGCCGGCGGCGAATGGCGTGGACGCGCCGGAGGCTACGCCATCCAGGGCCGGGCCTCGGCATTCGTCGAAGAGATCAGGGGCGACTACACCAACGTCGTGGGCCTGCCTGTGCCTCTGCTGGCGGCGATGCTGCGGGAAAAAGGCCAGTGGCCGCCGCAGTCGTGGCGCTCGAATAATAGTTGACAAGACGGATTGACCTAGGTTTCAAATTATTATTTGCAGGAACCCGCGCAGGCTCCGCGAATTATACCGAACCAATAGAGTTTGAATACATGACAATTCCGGTTGACAATCAGTAATCAATTACGTAAAGTTTCGAAAGTGTTTTTTTCGGCTTACCCAGAAGCTGGCAAGAGGGGGCAATGAAACAATTAGCCTGGACGGGTGGCAGGTTCTGTACGAGACTGCTCATCCCGTTTTCCATCATAGTCTTTATCAGTCTGCTGGCTGTGAGCATGGCTCCAGCCGCCGGCACCTCCACAAAATACATCTCCACAAGCGGCACCGGCGGGGACTGTTCCTCGATCGGGATCTGGGACCAGTACAGCAAGACCTGCACGCTGACCTCTGATCTGACCTTCACCGGCAGCAACGGCATCATCATCAGCAGCGACGGCGTCACTCTCGACGGCGGCGGCCACTTCATCACCGACACCGGCAGCTTTACCACCGGCGGCGCCATGTCCATTCGCACCGGCGTCACCATCAGGAATCTGACGATACGGAATTTCGGCACCGGCATCCTGGTGCAGGCCTCGAAGAACACCACGATCACCGGCAACACTCTCGAAAACAACACTACCGGCATCAGTGTCAGCATCTCCACCGCCAGCTCCATTTATAACAATAATTTTGTCAACAACGCCACGCAGGCCACCGTCAGCGGCGGCTCCGGAAATGTCTTCAGCAAAGACACGGCCGGAGGCAACTACTGGAGCAGTTTTGATACCCCTGGCGAGGGTTGCAGCGACAACAACGGCGATTCCTTCTGTGACGCCGCCTATGCCTTTACCGGCGGCCAGGATATCCAGGCTTACACCTCAGCCGGCGGCTGGGACCTCGTGCATCCGCCTGACTCGGCGCCGCCGGAGATCCTTTCAGTCGAGCCCGCCGGCACTATCAACTCAGGTTCCGCGACCGTCAAGGTCTATTACCGGGATACCGGCAGCAATATCAACCTGGCTTCAGTTGCCGTCTATCTCGATGGAAATCTGCTGGGCGGTTGCGCCGCCACACAGGAGAGCACCGGCTGCGCTGTCCACGGAATGGCGCTCGGAGCTCACTCGATCAGCGGTTCGGTCGCGGATAATCGCGGCAATACCAGCACTTTCAGCGGCGCGTTCACTTTTACTGACAACCTGGCGCCGGTGGTAAGCGGCATCCAGCCATCCGGCATGATCGATTCGGGCTCCGCCGGCATCAGCGCCTACTTCAGCGACGGCGACGGCTCGGGCATCGCCAGCGCCACGGCCGCCGTATATCTCGACGGCGCCAGGCTGGCCGGTTGCACAGGCTCGGCGGCGGCAGTCAGCTGTTCGGCATCCGGCCTTGCCGACGGCAGCCACACGATCGCGGTTTATGTAGATGACATTTCCGGCAATCACGGTTCCGGCTCGGGTTCCTTCACCGTGGACAAGACTGTGCCCACCGTCAGCTCGGTGCAGCCATCCGGCACGGTCGCCAGTAGCTCCCAGACCGTTTCGGCTGTATTCTCCGACGCCGGCAGCGGCATCGACACGGCTTCAGTGAGCGTCTATCTCGACGGCGTCAGGATCCCCGCCTGCAGCGCGGACGCTTCGGGAGTCAGCTGCGGCGTTTCCGGACTTGCCACGGGTCCGCATGTTATCAGCGGCTCGGTATCGGACGGCGCCGGCAATTCCAGCCCCATCAGCGGGTCTTTCGACTTTGTCGACAGCATCGCTCCCGTGATCAGCAATATCCTGCCCACTGGCACAATCAACACGGCTTCGACGGTCGTATATGCTGATTTCACCGATGGCGCCGGTTCCGGGATCGACCTTGCCAGCGTCGCTGTCTACGTAGATGGCGGCCGGCTCTCCGGCTGCTCGATAACCGCGGCCAGCGCGGCCTGCGGCGTCTACGGGCTGGCAAATGGCAGCCATTCGATAACCGCCCAGGCCGGCGACCTGGCTGGGAATCACGGCGGCGCCAGCGGTTCCTTCACGGTCGACACCAGCTCACCGCCGGTTTCGCCGACACGCTACATCCGCAACAACGTCACCGGCGGCGACTGCACCGCCATCGGTGTCTGGGATCAGTACAGCAAGACCTGCACACTTACCACCGATCTGAACTTCACCAATAACGGCATATCCATTGTTGATAACGGAATCACCCTTGATGGAAACGGCCATACGATCTCGGGGGCTGATGCATTCACCATGGGCTGGTCCCTGCAGGTTAAATCAAATGTCACGGTCAGGAACCTGACCATCAGGAATTTCGGCTACGGCATCTATCTACAGGCCGCCAGCCACAACATCATCACCGGCAACACCATCACCGGCAACAATTACGGCCTGTATCTTTCCGCATCGAGCGATAACTACATCTATCACAACAACTTCGAGGGCAACACGACCCAGGCGTTCATGACCGGGGGAAGCGGCAACTCCCTGGACATGCCGTCTCCCACCGGCGGCAATTACTGGAGTGATTACGACACGCCACCGGAGGGATGCATCAATACGGACGGAGATTATTTCTGTGACGCAGCCCTGGCCGTCTACGGCGGCGCCGATCATCTTCCCTGGACAGCCAGAAACGGATGGAGCGGGGGGTCGCCGCCGCTGTCTTCCGGCAAACCGTCGCTGAGCCTCAGCTTGCCTCATCCCAGATGGGCTTCATATGCCGATTACCTTGCGCATACTCTTACAGTAGACTGGTCCCTTGCCAATGCCGGGGCGAACATCGCCTACGCGGTGCAGATCACCGCCAGCATCAACAGCAACGGCGTTACCATGACCACGCCGCTGCCCGTCCCGGCCGGAGACATCGCATCCGGTTCCTCAGCATCGCTCACGCTCAAATACAGTGTGCCGAGCGGCGTAGGCAGTTGGAGATCGACTCTTTATGCCAGCGCCCTGGACGGCGCCGGCAACGCCTACACGTATCCGTAACGCTGCCAGCGCGTATTCGTAGCGCTGCCAACAGTATCTGTAGCGCTGTCTGCGCGCTGCTTGGCAGAGTATAAAGTTGACTTAAACTGTTGACATTTATGCGCCTTCGCAATAAAGTTACATAACTTGTTCATCGGGCGGGCGAATCCGGTAGTCACGTTCGCGCCCCGGGCAGGTCATCCATTAACGGGTTTGGAAGGGGTATTGGGTGAAGGGTCCAAGAGCGTATCCCGGCACATTTGCCGGCAGGCAGTCTTCTTTTCGTGTGGGCGTCATGCTCGCGGTCCTCGCTTTTTCTCTGCTGGTATTCCTGGTTCCCGTACAGTTCACGTCCGGCATCGCCCTTGGTTCACTGGCGGTGGCCGATCCGACTATCCATATAATCGATGATTCGACCGGCGGCGATTGTCCCGCGGTCGGCGTCTGGAATGCCGGCGCGCACAAATGCACCCTTTCCCGCGATATTCTGGTCGATGACTACGCCGTAGGCATCGAAATCGACAGCGACGGCGTGACTCTCGACGGAGCCGCGCACACCATCGGCCCTTTCGCCACCGCCGGCGTCATCGGCGTCAATGTGGCCAACCGCACCGGTGTCACCATCGAGAATCTGAATATCCAGGGGATGTTCTACGGCGTCTATCTGCAGGGCTCCAGTGGCAACATGGTGTCGTACGTCAATGCTCTCTTCAGCGGCCTCCCCGTGAGTGTGCCGGGCGGCCCCTTCGCCGGAGACGGCATCAGGCTTGAAGGCTCCGACGGCAACGTGCTGCTGGGCAACAACCTGGTCGCCAATTACAACTGCGGCATCGAAGCGATCGGCTCCTCCAACAACGTCATCACCGGCAACACCATCAGCGCCAACGGGCTGGCGGAGGCAGCCTGGGGAGATGGGATCCTGCTGCAGTCAGGCGCGAACGGCAACTCGATTTTCGAGAACTGGATCGAAAGCAATATCGTCGATGGAATCAGCATCATGGATTCGGCCGGCAATACCATACATCGCAACAACTTTGTCAACAATCCTACTCAGGCTGTGGTGACCGGCGTCAGCAGCGGCAACAGCTTCAACATGGACGCGCCTAACGGCGGCAACTACTGGAGCGATTACGACTCGCCCGCCACTGGTTGCAACAACCTCAACGGTGACGTGTTTTGCGACGCGGCATACATCTTGAGCGGCGGCCAGGACAACCTGCCATGGACAACGGCCAACGGCTGGACCACGGCGATCGCCAAGCCGGCGCTCGCTCTCAAAGTGCCCTCGGCTCACTGGGCTTCGTACGCGGATTACGTCTTCAGGGAACTGACTGTCGACTGGACGCTGGCTAACAACGGCACGACCAAGGCCTTCGGCGCCAGGTTGACAGGAAACACGAATACCGACGGTGTTACCCTGTTGACGGCGCTGCCTTCACCGGCGGCGGATATCGAGCCGCTGTCTTCGGCAGTCTTCACTCTCAGGTATCAGATACCTGAAAACACCGGAAGCTGGCGGTCGAGCATGACCGTGAGCGCCAGCGACGGCTCCGGCACCTCTTACACGTATCCCTAGAGCCCGGCGATCAACCTCTAAAACCTCAAGCCGGGGTTCGTACCGGCAGCTTAACACTCAACCTATGCTTTATGGATTGAGCCTCCGGGTTTTGCCCTCCAAACTATTTGGTATATAATGACGTGCTCCTGATGGAGTCCATATTTGCTGCAATATCGGGCATTTCGGGGGTATTTCGGGGGCGCAAGGATCCGGCGTCGCGCTTGAGACAGGCGTTTCGGCGTTAGGAAATAACGCCCCCTCTTTGTTACCATAGGAACCTGCGCAGCCCCGGAAGGTTTCGAAAAGGAGTTCTTATCAGTTTTCTAGCTTATTTCGCCGGTTTCGGCGGGCGTGACATGGCCGTGGATCTTGGCACCGCCAATACGCTTGTATATGTGCGGGGCCGGGGCATCGTCCTCAGCGAACCTTCGGTGGTGGCGATCGATCAGCGCACCGGCGAGGTGCACGCCGTCGGAGCCGAGGCCAAGCGCATGCTGGGCCGCACACCTGGAACCATCAGCGCCATCCGTCCCCTCAAGGATGGTGTCATCGCCGACTTCGATGTCACCGAGCAGATGCTGCGCCATTTCATCCAGAAAGTCCATCAGAACCGCTGGGCGCATCCGCGCGTGGTGGTCTGTGTTCCCTCCGGAGTAACCGGAGTGGAAAAGCGCGCCGTCGAGGAAGCTACGCTCTCGGCCGGCGCCCGCCTTTGTTATCTCATCGAGGAACCGATGGCGGCGGCGATCGGGGCCGGCCTGCCGGTCAGCGAGCCGACCGGGAACATGATCGTCGACATCGGCGGCGGCACCAGCGAGGTGGCCGTGATATCGCTGGGAGGCATCGTGACATCACAGTCGATCCGTGTTGGCGGCGACGAGATGGACGAAGCGATCATGGCGCACGTCAAGAAAGAGTACAAACTGATGATAGGAAGCCAGACGGCTGAGGAGCTCAAGCTGGAGATCGGCTCCGCCTATCCTTTGAAGGAAGAAGAGCAGGCGGAGATCCGTGGACGCGATCTCGTGACCGGCCTGCCCAAGACCATCGTGCTGACGTCGGAAGAGATCCGGGAGGCCCTGGCCGAGCCGGTGTCATCGATCATCGACGCCCTCAGGACCACGCTCGACAAGACTCCGCCCGAACTGGCCAGTGACATCATGGACAGGGGCGTCATGCTGGCCGGCGGCGGTTCGCTGCTGCAGGGCCTGGCCGAACGGCTGCGCGAGGAGACCGGCATGCCGATCCATCTGGCCGAGTCCCCGCTCACCTGTGTGGCGGTGGGCTCCGGGCGTTCGCTGGAGGAATTCGAGGCGCTGCACAAGTCCTCCCGACACGCCAAATCGAAAAGACGATTTTAGGCTCAATACTTAAGGTTTTATCTTGGCCCGCAAGACAGTAGTCAAACGTCAAGCGGTGCTGGCGGCCCTGCTGCTGGTATCCATGGCAATGCTAACATGGTACTTCCGCGAACCCATGGGCGGTGTTCTTCACTCGACCCAGCGCGGCGGCCTCAGAGTCATCTCTCCCATCGAATCCGGAATCTCCTCGGCGCTGGATCCTTTCCGCAATTCCTATGAATGGGTGAGCGGGCTCTTCTCGGCACAGAGCGAGAACGAGCACCTGCGCCAGGAGTCGGACCAGCTGCGCACCGAGGTGGTCTCCCTGCGCGAACAGGCCGACGAGAACAAGCGGCTGCGCGAGATGCTCGGCTTCGTCAACCAGCCTTCCTTCCCCAAGGACTATACCTTTGTGACTTCACGCGTGATCGGGCGCTCGGGCTCGGCCTGGAACGCGACCATCACCATCAACCGCGGCACTGACGCCGGCGTGCAGCTCGGCCAGACCGTGGTCAGCGGCCAGGGGCTGGTGGGCCAGATCTCCGCGGTCACCACCAACTCGGCGCAGGTCCTGCTGATCATCGATCAGAACAGCCATGTGGAATCCAAGCTGCAGACCGGCACCGCCACTGGCACGGTCAAGGGCAGCATCAACGGGCTGCTGGAGATGGACTTCGTCGACAAGGACCAGAAGGTGCAGAAGAATGACGTCGTGGTGACGTCCGGAAGCGGCAAGCTTTTCGTCAAGGGAATCCAGATCGGCGTCGTCGACGAGACCGCCGACCAGGAGATCGAATATTTCAAGAGCGTATCGATTACGCCCTTTGTGGATTTCGGCAGGCTGGAAGAAGTCAGCGTGCTGATCCCGCCGGCGGGAGCCGATCAGGCGCCGCTGGTTGACCCGGGTTCCTGACGTGCCATGGTGTTCCCAAAAAAGGATGGGTTGCTGACGTGGCCAGGCCGGTCAAAAAGAAACGTCTGAAGATCCTGCATCGCAACGAGGATTCCTCCATGCACGTGACCAAGCAGGACAGCCCCTATTTTCCCCTGAAGGTCTTCCTGCTGGTCATCGGCGCGGTGGTGGTGCAGACATCGGCGGCGCCTTATCTGACCGTGCTGGGAGCCAAGCCCGATGTGGCCATGGTCATCGTCATCTGCCTGGCGATGATGCGCGGCCCGGTCTGGGGCGCCACTGTCGGCTTCGCGACCGGGCTTCTCATCGACATCGCCCTGTTCCAGACTCTGGGGATCTCCTCTTTCCTGTTCACCCTGGCCGGGTATTTCAGCGGGCGCTACGCCGAAGGGGTCGACCCCGACTCGTGGTTCCCGCCCGTCCTGATAGTCTTTGTCTGCACCGCGGTGGTGCAGGTGCTGCATGCCATGATCATGTTCCTGCTGGGGGTTGAGGCCTCGGCGGGGTTCGTCCTGCTGCGGATCGTGCTGCCCACGGCGATACTGAACGCTCTGCTGGCCGCGCCGATCTTCGTCGTCAGCCGCTGGTTGCTGGGAGGTGAGAAGCGGACTGGGCTCTTTTCTGAACAGTAAGCCGCGCAAGAAGAACGATCGCAGGCAGCCCTCCGTCGCCATCAGGGTGGGAGTTCTGGGCGGCATGGCCGTGCTGCTGTTCGCCGTGCTCATCTTCCGTATCTGGTTCCTGCAGATCCTCTCGGGCGACCAGTACGTCGCCATGGCTGAGAACAACCGTTCCCGCTTCATCATCGACGAGGCGCCGCGCGGCATCATCTATGACCGCAACAAGGTGCCGGTCGTGGAGAACCGCGCCGGCCTGGCGGTGACGGTCTTCCCGTCAGCGCTCAAGGATCCCCAGAAAGAGCTCACCGACCTGGGCAAGATCATCGGCATGCCCTATGAGGACATCCAGTCGAAGCTCGACCAGCATTCCGAGGACACTTATAGCTCGGTGGTGGTCAAGAAGGACATCACCCAGGACATGAAGAGTTACCTGATCGAGCGCATCCCGCTCTATTACCCCGGCGTGGATATCAAGAAGCTGCCCCTGCGGAGCTATCCAGGCGGCACCGAAGCGGCGCATATACTCGGGCATGTCGGACAGATCGATCAGGAGGAGCTCACAGAACCGCGCTACACCAATTACAAAGCAGGCGACGAGATCGGCAAGGACGGCGTCGAGTACCAGTTCGACAACTGGCTCAAGGGCAAGGACGGCGGCCAGCAGGTGGAGGTCGATGCAGCCGGCCGCCCCAAGCAGGTGCTGGGCAGCACCAGCTCGACTCCAGGCGACAACGTCATGCTGACCATCGACAGTAAGATCCAGAAGGCGACCGAGGACGGCCTCAATTACGGCATCAACCTCGCGCATTCCAAGAACTATCCCGCCACCGGCGGCTCGGCGGTGGTGATGGATCCGAAGACCGGCGAGGTGCTGGCGATGGCCAGCGCGCCTACGTACGATCCCAAGGTCTGGGTCGGCGGCATGAGCGATCAGGACTACCAGCAGCTCTCTTCGGATAACACGGGTGACGCACTGCTCAACCGCGCAATCCAGGGACAGTATGCTCCGGGCTCGACCTTCAAGGTCGTTACTGCGCTCGCCGGACTGCAGGAGGGCATGGTGACGCCTCTGGAGACATTCAACAGCACCGGCACCTGGACCGTCCCGGGGGACGACAACGTCGTCTTCCATGACTGGTCCGCTCTGGGAGTGGTCGACCTGCGCCGGGCGATCGTCATGTCGTGCGATACGTATTTCTACAACGTGGGCTATCGTTTCTATCAGGCCAACAATAATCAGGGAATGCAAAAATGGGCCCGGCTGATGGGCCTCGGCGCGCCGACCGGCATCGACCTCCCGGGCGAAGCCAGCGGGCGCGTGCCCGATCCCGTCTGGAAACAGGAAATGGGCCAGACGGAGATCGACAAGATGTGGCTGCCCGGCAACAGTGTCAACATGGCCATCGGCCAGGGCGACATGCTGGCAACGCCGCTGCAGATGGCCCAGGTCTACTCCGGCATCGCCAACAACGGCCGCATGATGAAACCCCATGTCGGACTGAGGGTGGAGGATCCGGTCACGGGCGAAGTGCTCAAGGAATGGCAACCTGAGTTCGAGAGCGATCTGCCCATCTCACCGGCTTACATGGATGACATCCACCAGGCGCTTATCGGGGCGGCCCAGTCCGATTCGGCGATCGGGGACGTGTTCAACGGGTTCCAGCCGCAGATAGCCGGCAAGAGCGGCACCGCCCAGGTGGCCGGCAAGACCGATTACGCCTGGTATGCGGCATATGCTCCGGCCAGTGATCCCAAGTACGTCGTCGTGGTGCAGATCGAGCAGGGGGGCGGCGGCAGCGCTTCGGCGGCGCCGGCCGTCAGGAAGATCCTGGAGGCGCTCTATCCGCAGGCGGCCCCGCCGACGCCGGCGCAGATCGCGGCCCAGACCAACGCGCCGCCGAGCAACTAGCCCATGGAATTCCGCACTTATCTGAGACATTTCGATTATGCCTTGCTGGCGGCGGTGGCCGGCCTGGTGGCATATGGCTCGCTGATCATTTACAGCGCCACCCATTCCGATCCCAATCTGCCAAGCCCGTTCTATTATGTCAAAATACAGCTGGTGGCCGCGGCGCTCGGCACCGTGCTTCTCGGGGTTGCCGCCTTCATGGATTTCCGAGGCCTCAGAAACTATCGCCAGCACATATACTTTGGCATTCTCGGGCTGATCCTGCTGGTGTTCGTCATCGGCGTCGAGGCCAAAGGCTCGAACCGCTGGATCCCGCTGGGATTCTTCAACCTGCAGCCTTCGGAGATGGCCAAGGTGGGCATGATCGTGGTTCTGGCGGCCTATCTCTCCGAGCGGCCCCGCGGCGACCTCGAGGCGCAGACGACACTGCGCACGATCGGCCTGGCCGCCGTGCCGGCGATGCTTGTCTTCATCCAGCCCGATTTTGGTACGGCCCTGGTGCTGGCGGCCGTGACCATCGCCGTGCTGTTCGTCTATGGGACCCGCTGGCTGCATTTCGGCGTTATCGGCGCCGCGGTGGGAGGCTCGCTGGCAATGGTCATCCAGGTTTTGCCGACGGTGGGGATACAGATCCTCAAGCCCTACCAGATCGACCGCCTGCTGGTCTTCCTGCATCCCGACAACGATCCCGGCGGCACCGGATACCACCTGCTGCAGTCGAAGATCGCCATCGGCTCCGGCCTGATGGCCGGCAAGGGTCTTTTCCAGGGAACCCAGACACAGCTGAATTTCCTGCCGGAACATCACACCGACTTTGTTTTTTCCGTGCTCGGCGAGGAGCTGGGCTTCATCGGCATCGCCGTGTTGCTGGCGCTGTATGTGCTCGTCATCTGGCGAGGGCTCCGGATCGCCATCATCTCCGAGAGCCTTTTTGGCAGCATCATCGCCGGCGGCATCGTCAGTATGCTGCTGTTTCAGGTTTTTGTTAACATTGGCATGACCATCGGCATCATGCCGATTACGGGCATCCCGCTTCCCTTTGTCAGCTACGGCGGGAGCTCGATGGTGGCCAACTTGCTTGCCATCGGCCTTCTTGAGAGTATTCACGTGCGCAGTAAACTGATCGGCGACAGGAGGTACAGGCGTGCCCAAACTACCGCTTAAACCGATGAAGCTGTATTCCGCGGTGCGCGACGTCCGCGAGCAGAGCCAGGAGCGGCCGCGGGTGCTGGTATCCGGCACCGACCGTGACGGCGTCAAGGCGGTCTATGACGCGCTCATCGCCGGAGCCCGGGTGGACCAGTCTGCCTGCCTGGTCGACTCTGCCGTTCCCGACGATCAGAAGCTGCCGCCCCTTTCCCATATCGGCGAAGAAGACGTCGTCATCCTGGTCATCCCGCCGTCGATGGTGGATTCCCAGGATGTTAGCAGCCGCCTGGCCGAGGTCGAGCAGGCCCACGCCGCCGCGGTCGTGGTGCTCACCGAAGCGCCCGGACTGGCAATATCATTCCCTGGAGTAGGGCCGAGCCGCGTGGTCGGCATGGCTCCCGGAGGACTGCCTCCCGCCGATGTCCTGGCTGAAGCCGTGGCCGACGCCGCCGGAGACGGGGCTGTGGCCCTGGCGTCGCAGCTGCCGGTCCTCAGGGAAGAAGCCGTGCGCCAGCTCATTCACAAGACAGCGATCCAGAATGCCGTCGTCGGCTGCCTTTTCATCATTCCCGGCGCCGACATGCCGGTGATGACCCTGAACGAGGCCAGGATGATCCTGCGCATCGCTGCCGCGCACGGTGAAGCGGTGGGAACCGAGCGGGCCCTGGAGCTCCTGGGCGTCATCGGCAGCGGCTTTGGTTTCAGGGCCGCCGCCAGGCAGCTGCTGGATCTCCTTCCCGGACCGGGATGGGTCATCAAGGGCGGCGTCGCCTGGAGCGGCACCCGCGCCCTCGGGGAAGCCGCCAGGGTATATTTCGACGGTTCAGTGCGCGTGACGCCATCGCGCCTATCGCCCCTGCTGGACAAACTTAAACAGCTCAGGGGCTAGAGGGCCGCCGCGCCCTCCCGGGTTCGAATCCTGGTGACGGAAATACTTCAAAAAAGAATCGAAGCCCTCCTCGAGAGGGTGGAGAAGCCGGCGCGCTACATCGGCGGCGAGGTCGGCAGCGTTGTCAAGCAGGAATATTCCCTGCGGGTGATCCTCAGCTATCCCGACGTCTACGAGATCGGCACGGCCAACCAGGCGGTGCAGATCATCTACTCCCTCATCAACCATCACAGCCAAGCCTGGGCCGAGCGCGTCTACTGTCCCTGGCCGGACATGTCCGGCGCCATGCGCCAGGAGGGCGTGCCGCTCTTCGCCCTCGAGAGCTGGGAGCCGGTCGCCGCGGCCGACCTCTGGGGATTCACCCTTCAGCACGAACTCACCTATACGAATATCCTGGATATGCTCGACCTCGCCAGGGTGCCCCTCCACGCAGCCGATCGCGGCGTAGGCGATCCGCTGGTCTTTGCCGGCGGCCCCTGCGGCAGCAATCCCCACCCGGTCTCGCCCTTCTTCGATTTCATCATCATCGGTGACGGCGAGGAGGTAGTGCCCGAGGTGCTCAGGATCTGCGAGGAAGCAAAGGGCGCCGGCGGAGATGTTTGCGCCGGCGGGAAGCAAAGCGGCGGCTTTCCGCGCCGGGACCTTCTGGAAAAGCTTGCCGAGGTGGAAGGAATCTTCGTGCCGGCCTTTGCCCGCCGGGTCCGCCGGGCGGTTGTCCCGGAGCTCGATTATTCCCTGGTCCCCGTGAAGCAGGTGATCCCTTCGATGGCGGCCGTCCACGACCGCGCCACCGTGGAGATCATGCGCGGCTGCACCCGCGGCTGCCGCTTCTGCATGGCGGGCAACTGGTACCGGCCGGTGCGCGAGCGTCCGGCCGGGGAGGTCTGCCGCGCCGTCAGCGAGATGATCGCGGCGACCGGTTACGAGGAGGCAACCCTGAGCTCGCTTTCCACGACCGATTACAGCTGCATCCAGGAGACGCTCTCTAGCCTTGCCCAGTCGCAGCCGCATCTGACGGTCTCGCTGCCGTCGCTGAGGGTCGATCCGGCTGCCATCAAGCTGCTGGGGCTGACGTCATCCCGCCGGGGCTCGATCACCCTGGCGCCCGAGGCGGGCAGCCAGAGGCTACGTGACGCCATCAACAAGCAGGTGAGCGGCGAGGACATCGAGAACGCCCTGGCCGAGGCCTTCCGCGGCGGTTGCACTACAGTCAAACTTTATTTCATGATCGGCCTGCCGACCGAGACCGAGGCCGACCTCAAGGGCATCATCGATATCGCCACCACTGCGCGGCGCATCGGCCGGCAGGAGGCCGCGAACCCTGGGCGGGTTCAGATCAACGTCAGCATCTCCAGCTTCGTGCCCAAGGCGCACACGCCTTTCCAGTGGCAGGGGATGAACAGCCGTGAAGAGCTCGCCGGCAAGCATGAGTACCTGCGGCGCAACACACCGCGCAAACAGATCAAGCTCAGCGTCCACGACATCGATCCCAGCCTGGTCGAGGGCGCCATCGCCCGCGGCCGCGACGAGACCGCCGCCGCCATCGAAGCAGCCTGGCGGGCGGGCGCAAGCTTCGACGCCTGGACTGAGAAGTTCGACTTTTCCGCTTGGGAAAAGGGTTTTGCCGCCATCGGCAGCGGCGTCGAGCGGGAAGCGACGAGGTCGTTTTCCATCGAGGAGGAGCTTCCCTGGGATGATATCGACTCGCGCGTCAGCAAGGAATTCCTCATCGGGGAAAAGGAAAAAGCGGACAGGGGAGAGGTGACCCTGGACTGCCGCTGGGGGTCATGCTCCGACTGCGGAGTATGCGAAGACGAGGTCCAGATGAGGATCGCCAAGCCATGAACGTAGCTTCCGTCAACACATACAGGCAGAAAAGACAATGAATTTCAATTACCAGATGAGATTCTCCAAGACCGGCAGGGCGCGTTTCATCTCGCACCTGGATACCTTGAGCTGCCTGGTGCGGGCCATACGCCGCACCGGTTTCGAACTGGCGTTCTCCCAGGGGATGCGCCCCAAGCCGGTGCTCAGCCTGGCCATGCCGCTGGGCGTCGGCGTCGAGGGGGAGGACGAGATCTGCGATTTTTCCCTGCGGCAAAGGGCGCCGCTGACCGATCTGGCCAAAAAGCTTAGCCGCGAGCTGCCGCAGGGCATGGAGCTGAAATCCGTAGGCCCCAGCTTCGACCGCTCCAAGGCGGCGTCGCGGGTGGAATCGTGCGGCTACCGCGTCGAGCTGGACGATGCCGCCGGTGAGCATCCGGATGCCGCCGCTGAATATGGGGAAGCGGCAGGCAAGTACAACGGCGCCAGCGAACTGGTCCTGCTGAGGAAGCGGCCCAAGGGCGACAAGGAAGTCGACATCAAGAAATATGTGGACCGGATCGACCTGCTGGAGGACGGACGCGGGGTCGCGTTCGACATGAAAGTGACCAGCGAGGGCACCGCCCGCCCCGATGAGATCGTCAGGGCCCTTGGGAGCTTTGCCGGCAGGGAGCTGAAAGCCTCGCGCATCGTGCGAACGAGCATTACCGTCCGGGAGGAAGAGCAGCCGCGGGCGCCGGGGCCGGGCCGGCCGGGGCCGGGACGCTACGGGCCGCCACGGGGACGCCGGCGCTAAGGCCGGGTGAGGCGGGAACGGTCGGCGTTCGGCGGCAGCCGGCAGGATTCCATCGCCAGCAACCTTTTCTAGTATGTGCGCCGCTGAATATATATAATGCCGGGGAAGGGGCGCTTCGAGGCGATTCCCCAAAAAATTTTTTGGCTATTAGTTTCCCGCAGGCGGATTTGCGGAAGATAAATCCTTAAAGTTTTCCTGCAAGTTTTGGCCGTGGACGGCCGGCGCCGAAGGATGGCGGCAGCAGCGTCCGCGACCGCGAAAATTAAAGAAAGGTTGTTGAGCGACATGGCTGCACGCGCCAAGCAGATTCTGGTGAGCGCGGAGCCCAACGAACTCAAGGTGGCGGTACTTGAGGACGGGCGGCTCGTCGAGATCTACGTGGAGAGAAAGGGCCGCCGGCCGCTGGCCGGCAATATCTACAAGGGCAAGGTCGAGAACGTGCTTCCCGGCATGGAAGCGGCCTTCGTCGATATCGGGCTCGAGAAGAACGGCTTCCTCTACGTCGAGGAGGTCATGGTCCACGAGGATCCCGACAAGCGCCCCAAGAAGATCACCCAGATGCTCCGCTCGGGGCAGGAGATACTCGTCCAGATCGTCAAGGACCCCATGGGCACCAAGGGCGCCCGGCTCACCACCCAGCTATCCATCCCCGGCCGCTTCCTGGTCTATGTGCCCGACGGCGACGGCGTCGGCGTCTCGCGCCGGCTGTCCGACGAAGAGCGGCAGCGCCTGCGGCAGATCTGCCGCGAGCTCAAGGTCAAGAAGGCGGGGCTGATCGTGCGCACCGCCGCCGAGGGCGTCACAAAAAAGGAGCTGCTCAACGACCTCAAGTTCCTCGAGAAGATGTGGCAGACGGTGCAGGGGCGCGACAAGACGGCCAAGGCGCCGGCCATGCTCTATTCCGAGGCCGAGGTCTCGCTCAAGGTCATCCGCGACATCTTCAACGACACCTTCGAGCGGGTTCTGGTTGATTCCCGGAAGGAATATGACAAGATCCGCTCCTTCATCAAGAAGACTTCCCCCAAGCTGGCCGAGCGGGTTGATATGTACCAGGGCTCCAAGCCGCTGATGGAGACCTACGGCGTCGACGAGGAGATCAAGAACGCGCTTCTGCGGCGCGTCGACCTTCCCAGCGGCGGCTACATCGTCATCGAGCACACCGAGGCGCTCACCATCATCGACGTCAACACCGGCCGTTACGTAGGCCGCACCCGCCTTGAAGACACGATCGTCAAGACCAACATCGAGGCCTGCAAGGAGGTCGTGCGCCAGCTGCGCCTGCGCGACATCGGCGGAATCATCATCATCGACTTCATCGACATGGCCCGGCCCCGGAATCGCCAGCAGGTGCTCGACACCCTGGGCGAGGAGCTCGAGACCGACCGCACCAAGACCTATATCGTCGAGCTCTCGCCGCTGGGGCTGGTGGAGATGACACGGCAGAACGTCACCGAGGGCCTCAGGGGAATCCTCACCAAGACCTGCCCCACCTGCAACGGCGAGGGCGTCATTATCTCCGAGGAATCCATGGCTTTCGACATCGAGCGGCGCCTGCGGCGCCTGGCTGAGACTTCCCCCAATGAGGCGTTCCTGGTGGAGGTCCACCCCAAGGTGGCGGCCATGCTGATCGGGCAGGGCGGGGCCAAGCTCAAGGAGATCGAGGTAGAGACAGGCAAATATTTCAGTTTCGAGGGGCTCGACACGATCCCCATCGATACATTCGAGATCTCGGCCGAGGGCAGCCGCGAGGCCATCCAGCGGGCGTCACTGCCGGTGGCCGAGGGCGACGACGTGCGCCTGCGCATCGAGGAGCCCCACATGTACAACACCAATGACGGCATCGCCCGCATCGACGGCTACGTCGTCAGCGTCGCCGGCGCCGGCGACATGGTCGGCCAGGACAAGAAGATCCACATCGACAGCGTCAGCCGCACCTGCGCCTACGGCACGGTCGTGGAGGAAGGCGCCAAGCCGGGTGGCGGCGACGATGACGAGGGCGGCAACGGCAATGATGTCGATATGCCCAAGCGCCAGGACTGGAGCATGAATCACGGGGAGCACGCATGATCGACCGCCGGTAGCACGGCTGATCGACTACCGGGAGCATGGCTGATTTTCCAAAATCCCGGTGATGTAGCGGGCAGAAGGCATCAAAGGTGGCTTTTATCCTCCAGCGTTGCTATAATCCCAAAGGCTAAAATCCGGGAATAATCTTCCGTAACAAAAGGAATTTAATGTACGCGGTAATCGAACTCGGCGGTAAACAATACAAGGTGGCGCAGGGCGACGAAGTCCTGGTCGACCGGCTCGATCTTGACGAAGGAAAATCGCTCTCGCTGACCCCCCTGCTCGTGGGCGGCGGGACCACGGCGGTGACCGCCGCCGAGCTCAAGGGCGCCAAGGTCAAGGCCAAGGTCGAGGAACATCTGCTCGGCGACAAGATCCGCGTCTTCAAGTACAAGCCCAAGAGCGGCTACCGGCGCACCAAGGGCCATCGCAGCCGCCTCTCGCGGGTCTCCATCCAGACAATAACGGCCGCTGGCGGCAAGAAGGCTGAAGTAAAGGCAGAAGCCAAGCCGGAAGCCAAGGCAAAGGCCGAAACAAAGGCCGAAACAAAAGCGAAGCCGGCAGCGAAGGCTGATGCCGCGTCCACCAGGGAAACCAAATCGGCCAAGGCCGAGAAGAAGACGGAGAAGGAATAAATGGCTCATAAAAAAGGCGCAGGCACAAGCAGGAACGGGCGCGACTCTCAGTCCAAGCGGCTGGGATGCAAGAGCTTCGGCGGCCAGTTCGTCAGCGCCGGCACCATCATCGTGCGCCAGCGCGGCACCAGGTTCCGTCCCGGTCCCGGCGCCGGACTCGGCGGTGACGATACCATCTTCGCGCGCGTAAGCGGCCGCGTGGTCTTTACGCAGGGAGCCAACCGCACCATCAGCGTGGTTCCAGTGGAGGAAGCCGTCTGATATTTCTTCCCAAAGCGGGATAGGATAAGTTTAGGCCACCGGCGGGTGGCCTTTTTTGTTTATGAAGGAAAGGGGACTTCCCTTTATGAAGGCGGGCGGGATGTCCCCTGGCGGCACCGTTCGCGCAGTCAGCCTGCTTTTCAGGTGTTACCGGTTGCGCGCTCAAGAGTGCCGCTACAGAGACATCCCGCCCGCCACACAAAAAAGTTACTGCGTAAAGACGGAATAGGCTCAACATGTTTTATGACCATGCAAAAATCGAGATCAGGGCCGGGAGGGGCGGAAACGGCTGCATGAGCTTCCGCCGCGAGAAGTTCGTGCCCAAGGGCGGTCCTGACGGCGGCGACGGCGGCGACGGCGGCGATGTGATCCTCGAGGCCACGAATCGCATGCGTGATCTAATGTACTTTCAACGTCAACGGCACTTCCGCGGCGAGAACGGACGCCCCGGCCAGGGAGCCAACAAGCATGGCAAGCGCGGCGACGACGCCGTCGTCGCGGTCCCCCCGGGCACGCAGATACGAGATGAGAACGGCGAGCTGCTGGCCGACCTGACCACTGACGGCCAACGTTTTATCATCGCTCGCGGCGGCGAGGGCGGACGCGGCAATGCCCGCTTTGCCACCTCGACGCGGCGAGCCCCCCGTTTTGCCGAGCTCGGCCTCGCCGGCGAGGAGCTGACGCTCATGCTCGAACTGAAGCTGCTGGCCGATGCCGGCCTGCTCGGTTTTCCCAATGCCGGCAAATCATCGCTGCTGCGAACGATCTCGCACGCAAAGCCCAAGGTGGCTGATTATCCCTTCACGACGGTGGCGCCCATGCTGGGCACCGTAGAGGAGCCCGACCATCGCAACCAGTTCACAGTGGCCGATATACCCGGGCTGCTCGAGGGCGCCCACAAGGGCGTCGGCCTGGGTGATCAGTTCCTGGTCCACCTCGAACGTACGCGCCTTCTCATCCACCTGGTCGATGCGACCGGTTACTACGGACGCGATCCGGTTGACAATTTTATGACAATAAACAGGGAACTCGAAGGCTTCAGCCCGGAGCTGGCGTCGAAGTGGCAGCTGGTCGCGGTGAACAAGGCCGACCTGGTGGACGAGGCGGCCGTCACCGACCTGACCGGACGCCTGGCCGAAAGCATCGTCTCGCTATGCCGCGCCCACGATCCGGCTTTCAGCTGGCTGCTTGAAGATTCCGAGGGCGATCCCGACGAGATCGACGGATCGAAGGCGGTCCTGAAAATATCGGCGGCGACGGGCGCCGGCACCCGAAATCTGACGCGGCAGGCCTACATCTTGCTTCAGCGCGCCTGGCAACGGCAGCCGGCTGTCATGGCGCCCGAACCTGAAGGCCACATGATCTACCGCCCCGGAGCTGAAGACCACTGGGAAGTCGTGAAAGAGGAAGGCCGCTACCGCGTTACCGGACAGGTCGTCGAGCGCCTGGTGGCCCGCACCGATTTCGAGAATGAGGAAGCGGTCGGATTCCTGCAGGAACGGCTCGAGCGCCTCGGCGTCAGCGACGCCCTGCGGCAGGCCGGCGCCGCCGCGGGTGAAGACGTCATCATCGGTGACATGGAGTTCGAGTTCTGGTAATCAGCGCCTGAGGCTCACCCGATGCCGCGGGCGGGCGGCCGCCGGTCGCCACTGGCTTGTTCTAAAGGCGGGTCATTCCCTCGGGAGCTTGACGATGCTGAACCAGAATTCTTCGATCTTCTGCACCACCTCGATGAACCGGTCGAGATCGAGGGGCTTGGTCACGTAGCAGTTGCAGTTGAGGTCATAGCTTCTGACTATGTCCTGCTCGGCCGCCGAGGCGGTGAGCACGACCACCGGGATGCTCTTGAGTCCGGGGGACTCCTTGATCTTTGCCAGCACCTCCTGGCCGTTCATCAGGGGAAGATTGAGGTCGAGCAGGATCAGGTCGGGCCGGCTGGCGCCCGTGTGCTCACCTTCCCGCATCAGGTAGGCGATCGCCTCGACGCCGTCCGTGACCACGTTCAAGGTGTTGACCATCTTGCATTCCTTGAGGGCTTCCTGCGTCAGGCGGATGTCGGCGGGGTTATCCTCCACCAGCAGGATGTCAACCGGTTTCGAATTCTTGAGGTTCATTCTTCTGTTCCTTCCCTGGGAATGGTGAAGTAAAAAGTGCTGCCTTTCCCCGGCTCTGACTCTACCCAGATCCGGCCCCCGTGTTTCTCGACTATTCTTTTTGATATCGCCAGCCCGATGCCGGTGCCGGCGTACCGCTCATGGCCGTGCAGCTTCTGGAATATCACAAATATCTTTTCCGCGTATTTAGGATCGAAACCGATGCCGTCATCGCTCACCGAGAATCGCCAAAAATCATCGCTCCCATCAGCGCCGATGTCGATGCGCGGTTCTTTATCGCCGGAATACTTGATGGCGTTGCCGATCAGGTTCTGAAACAGCTGGGCGAGCTGGTTCTCATCGCCGACGACCTCCGGCAGCATGCCGCGGTTGATGACGGCCCCCTTTTCCTTGATACTTACCTCGAGATTTGCCAGAGCCTGGTTGAGGGCGTCGTTGCTGTCGAGGGCCACGGCCGGCTTGCTCCTGCCGCCCGCCCTTGAGTACGCCAGCAGGTCGTTGATAAGATCATGCATGCGTTTGGTGCCGGAGACGATGAAATCGATGAACTCGCGGCCCTCGTCGTCGACGAGCTCGGCATACCGCCTTGAAATCAGCTGGACGTAGCTGGTGATCACCCGCAGCGGCTCCTGCAGGTCATGCGAGGCCACGTAGGCGAACTGCTGCAGCTCGGCGTTGGAGCGCTCGAGCTCCTCCAGGGCGGCCTGCTGCCTTGCTTCGGCCAGGTCGCGTTCCCGGTCGGCGCGGTCGACGGCGCCGCCGATCTTCTGCGCCACCTTGGTGAAAATGTATAGGGCTATTCCCAGGAAGACGATCGCGGTGATTACCGAGACGTAAACTCGATTGGTGTCAAAACGGTCCGGCACCACCGCGTCCAGCCATCCCTCCAGCGCGATGAATCCGGCGACCAGCGGCAGCACCGTGCGCAGGATCTGCGCCCGCACGCCGTTTCCGACGAAATATCCCAGCGGCCAGGAATCCTTCCCGGCCCCGATTATCAGAGCCGCTCCCAGCAGCGTGAAGCTCAGGGCGGCCAGCAGCGCCACCGGACGGGTCGAACCGCCGTATAACAGCGGGGTGCCATACAGATAGCCGAGCAGGGTGATGCCGCCGCCGGCGGTCACCAGGGCGCCAAGACAGGCGGCAACGCTTTTGTGGAAGGGCTTGCTCCGGGAGCCAAGGCCCAGGATCAGCACCGCCAGATTGAGCACCAGGAACATGACCGCCGCGATCAGGGACATGCGCCCCTCGGGAATGCCGTTTAGCTCGCCGCGAGCCCCGAACAGCCTTTCCTCAAGGCTTGGTTCGGTCCCGTAGATATTCCCGAGCAATATGACGACGGTAAAAGCCAGCAGCACGAGGTTGATGCCCCGGGCGGCGATCATGGATTGCCGCGAGCCCGGCCTGTAAACGGTCAGCGCCAATGCCGACGTAGTCAGGAGCGCGGCGCCGGTTGTGCTCAGCGGCATGGCAAAGTAACCGGACCGGACACTGGTGAGCAGCCGGGCGCCGGTTATCCAGCCGATTATGACCAGGAAGCAGATCGCTACGGTAAGGCAGATCAGCGACGCGAAGGCGCCGCCGCTGAAAGCAGCCTGGAAATCATCTGAGGTCACATCTCCTGCGTGCAAACGTACCCCGGGAAGAGTTTGGAAATGCTTCGTTTGAGCATACCCACTTATGGCCGATTCTTGCAGGCTCGACAGATTTTTTCCAGTCCATGGCTCTAAAATTTGAGCCATGACCTTGAATCTGTTAGGTTTGGCGCGACCCCACGCCTTAAGATCGAAAGGAAGCAATGGATTCGAATTTCGCCGATCGGCTATCCGCGGAAATCCTCGCCAGGAGATCGCAGGTCTGCGTCGGCCTCGACCCGAGCGTCGAGCGCATGCCGGCGCCGCTGGTGGAAAAATACCGGGCCGCTCCCGCGCAGGGCTGTGGCTGTGGCAGGCACGAGATCGCCGAATGCTTTGAGGAATTCTGTGCCGCGATCATCGACGCCGTGGCGCCGCACGCGGTCGCCGTCAAACCTCAACTTGCCTGCTTCGAGCAGTACGGGCCTCCGGGCCTCAAAGCTTTCAAGCATCTGTGCAACCGCGCCTCCCGGGCGGGGCTCCTGGTCGTTGCCGACGCCAAGAGGGGAGACATCGGCATATCCGCCGCTGCTTATTCCGCCGCCTACATCGGGCGGCCCCGGGGATTCGACGGCGCGATCGCCAATCTCGGCGCCGACGCCATCACCGTCAATCCTCTCTTTGGAAGCGACGGCATGCAGCCATTTCTTGATGATTGCGGCAAGTACGGCGCCGGCATCTTCGTCCTGGTCAAGACCTCGAACCCGGGTTCGGCAGAACTCCAGGACCTGCTGGTGATCGAGGGAGGCTCCAGCGGTGCTGCGGCAGAGCCAGGCGCCGGCGCGGGTGGATCCCGGCAAAACCCCCGCAAACTCCACGAAATCATAGCTGCCCACGTTGATAGATGGGGAAGAGGCATGGTGGGCGAATCCGGCTACAGCAGCGTAGGCGCGGTTATCGGAGCCACGCATCCTGAAGAACTTGCCGGTCTGCGGAAGCTGCTGCCGCGGACACCGTTTCTCGTTCCCGGGTACGGCTCCCAGGGAGCCGGCGCAGCCGACGTGGCCGCCGCCTTCGATTCTCAAGGCCTGGGTGCCCTGGTGACAGCTTCCCGTAGTATAATCTACGCTGGACAGGGTGAGGATTTCGCCGTCGGCGCCGCCGAGGCGGCAGAGCGCATGCGCGCCGAGCTGTGGCAGGCGAGCCGGCAGTAGCTGAAATCCCGCCGCGTCATGCGCCGGAGGCAGAGCATGTTCGGGCTCTATGAATTCAAAATAGTAAAAATACTGGGCATCGCCGGCTTTGTTGCCGCATTCATGATCGCCGCCATCATCACCTTCAACTCCGGCGTCCTCGGCGGCGGCGCCGCGTCGGGCTCGGGTTCGTCGCAAGCGATAGACTCGCAGGGAGCGCCAGCCCCGGAGGCTTCCGCGGAGGCCCCGGCGGCAACGCCGACGACCGGGAGCCGGACACACGTGGTCGCCGACGGCGACAGTTTCTATACCATCGCCCGCAAATATAATGTCACCATTTCACAGATACAGCAGCTCAATCCCAACATAGATCCGCAAAATCTGACCGCGGGCACCAAGCTCGTGATTCCCTGATATATGAACCCGTCCATCACAAAAAAATAATCCCAGGCCCATGAAACGGAAAATCCCGGCACTTCTGCTGTCAGTAATCCTGCTTCTGCTGGTGCTCCCGCTGGCGCACGCCGCCGCCGATCCGGTGGCGCCACAGGTCGCCGCCACCTCGGCGGTCATGATCAACGCCGATACCGGCCAGCTTCTCTATAGCGTCAATCCTGACGAGCATCACGCGATGGCGAGCACCACCAAGATGATGACGGCTCTGATCATCATCGAGAAGTGCAAGGACTTAAAAGCGCCGGTGACCACCAGCGAGCGCGCGGCGACCATAGGCGAGTCTTCCATCTTTCTGAAAGCGGGGGAGACCTTGAGCGTCCAGGATATGCTCAACGGTCTGCTCATCCAGAGCGGCAACGATGCCGCCATCGCCCTGGCGGAGTTTGAGGCCGGCAGCGAGGAGGCCTTCGTCGACCAGATGAACAAGCGGGCCCAGCAGCTGGGCATGACCAATACCCACTTTGTCAACGCTCACGGCCTCGACGCCGACGGCCACTACACCAGCGCCGCCGATTTTGCCAAACTCGGCCGCGAGCTGATGAAGCACCCGGAGATCCGCGAGATCGTCAAGCGCACCTCGTATGACATCAACTGGCCGGGCGATCCGGTACCGCGCACGGTGATCACTCACCTGCATCTGATGGAAACACATCCGGAGATCACCGGCATCAAGACCGGCTTCACCGATAATGCCGGGCAGTGCGTAGTCGTCTCAGCCAGCCAGAACGGCGTCAATCTCATCATCGCCTATCTGGGGGGGCCGACGCTGGACCAGCGCGATGCCGACATCCTCAGCCTGGAACAGTATGGCTTCGACAGCTACCAGCAGCAGACCGTGATCGCCCGCGGCAAAGAGTACGCACAGGTGGATGTTCCCTTCTATTACAACAAGAAGCTGGCGCTTACCGCCGAGGAAGACCTCTCGCGGCTTGTCTATTACAAGAGCAACGTCGAGCAGCACCTGGTCCTTCCCGATGAGCTTCAACTGCCCATACGCAAGGGTGATAGAATCGGCCTGGTGGAGATCACCCAGGACGGAAAATATATTGGCAGCACTTATCTGCTGGCTGCGGAAGACATCAGGGAGCCCGGTATCCCGGAGCGCATGTCGTATTACATGCATTCGGCTTTTGGATTCCTGCTCTCGGCCGCGAGGGTATAAATTAGCCGCAAGGCCACCGGCATTGCCGGCCCAAGGGAGGTACCCGCTTAAATGATCGTCACAGTAACATTGAACGCTGCTCTGGACCGCACGCTTACCGTTCCTAATTTCCAGGCGGGTTTCCGTCATCGCGCCAGTGAGAGCCTGACGCTTCCCGGAGGCAAGGGCGTCAACATCGCCCGCGCCCTCAAATCGCTGGGCCAGCCGGTGATCGCAACGGGCCTGGCCGGAGGCAAGACCGGCATCAGGATCGTGGAAGATCTTACCGCCGAGGGCATCCTCAATGATTTTGTCCGCATCCGCGGCGAATCGAGGACCTCGACCGCCATCATCGATCCCACCAGCAACACCCAGACCGAGGTAAATGAATACGGTCCCGTGGTGACCGCCCGCGAGCTGCACGCCTTCATGGAGAAGTTCACCTACATCGCCAAGGGCGCCGACGTGGTCATCGTCGCCGGGTCGCTTCCCCGGAAGGTCAAGGACTCTTTTTACAAGGAGATAATGGGGGCGCTGGCCGAGACCGATGCGCTGACGGTGCTTGACACCGCCGGGGAACCGCTGAGGTTGGCCATAAAAGCTAAACCTGGTCTGGTGTCGCCGAACATCTTCGAAGCCGAAGCGCTGATCGGACACGAGTTCGCTGAGGACGAAGATTCCCTGGAGGCGGCGGCGCAACTCAACCGCATGGGCGCCGATTCGGCCATAATCACCTACCCCAGCGGCTGCTACGCCTATCTCGACGACGGCGCCGGCGTACAGAAAGCCTATGCGGTGCAGATACCGCCGCTCGATCCCATCAGCACCGTCGGCTCCGGCGACGCCTTCCTGGCCGGCTTCGTCTCAGCCAGGCTCTCAGGCAAGAGCGATCAGGAATGCCTGCGGACGGCCGTCGCCTGCGGCGCCGCCAACACGCAGAAATACGGCGCCGGCGTCTTTGACGTCCATGACATGAAGCGCCTGATGCCGAAGACCAAGGTGGAAGAGATGACGCTGCGGAAATAGGGACGCTGGCTGAGATTGCTGGCTTGCCCGCACAAGCAAAAAAGGAAGCTGACCGGGCTTCCTTTTTTAGAGGATGAAGGGTGTTTCTAAACTTTGCATCAATCCCATCGGGCGTATGACGAAAAAGCTTTAGCGGAATGACACTTCCCTCCGGCGCGGCACGCTCCCAACGGCTCAAAGCCGACTAACCTCATTACACCTACCGATTTAGTAATGATTGTGCGATTCCAGCCTGGCGAAATATAATTGCCTATCTGAAAACCCCAAGCTGAACAAATTCCCCAGTGTGGCCTCCAGGCCCGGGCGATCGGAGGGACGGATTGACAAAGGTTGCCTTTGTTTCTTTTCGCCTAAAGGCTCTGGATGGCGTGTCCGCGGAAACAGAAAAATGGATCAGCGTTTTTGAAGAATTAGGCTGTGAGGTTCACCGGGTGGCGGGGCAGATTCCCAGCGCCGGCGAGCGCGACCATGTCGTGCCGGAGCTGAACTTCCTCGATCCCCAGGTCGAGTCCTTCACCCTCAGATCATTCGATCCCGGTCAGCACCGGGACGGCATCGACAACGAGTACTCCCTTCTCGAAGCCGCGGTCGAACAGCGGCTGCTGCCGGTGCTTGACGGCATCGCGCCGGACATCGTCGTGGCCGAGAACGTCTTCTCGCTGCCGCTGAACCTTCCCTTCTCGGTCGTGCTCTGCCGTTACCTGCACGATGAGAATATCCCCTGTATCGCCGTGCATCACGACTTCTACTGGCAGGATCCCGGCGCGGGCAAATGCCTGTTCGACGAGCTCCTGACCAGCCACTTCCCTCCGTCACTGCCGAGGATCCGCCACGTCACCATCAACGAGCGCACCCGTGAGGAGCTCTACCGGCGCACGGGCATCAACGCCGCCTGCATCCACAATTGCTTCGATTTTGAGCAGCCGCGCCAGCGCGACAGCTTCAATGCCGGCATGCGGGCCGAGCTTGGCATGGAAGGCAACAATATCATGTTCCTGCAGCCGACGCGCGCCATCGAGCGCAAGGGCATCGGCCTGTCCATCAAGTTCGTCGAGGAGTTCGTCATCGCCAGCGGCCAGAAGGCGTGCCTGGTGGTCACCGGACCCTCCGAGCAGGGTTATGAGCAGAAATTCGGAGGGCTGTGCCGCAACTCCAAGGCCCAGGTCCTGCATATCCCCAACTGGCTGGGAAGCTGCCGCGATCATCCCGGCGCCATTTCCAGTTACGACGTGCGCGACGCCTACGCGGTCTGCGACATGGTTACCTTCCCCAGCTCGCGAGAGGGGTTCGGCAATCCGGTGCTGGAATCGGTCGTGCACCGCAGGCCGCTCCTGGTGGCCGATTATCCGGTGCTGGAGGAGCTGCGTGAATACGGTTTCCAGTTCCTGCCGCTCGACGACCGGGCCGTGGACAGGGCGGTCAAGATGCTGGAATATCCGCAGCTGATGCAGGAGATGGCCGACCGCAACTTCGAGATAGGCCGCAAGCACTTTTCCCTGACGATCCTGCGTGAGGAACTGACGGAGCTGATTTCTTCCGTGGAACTGCCGGCGCTGGACTAGGCGGCGCCGCGGCGTGGGGGAACCCTAGCGTTTGAGGTTGATCGAAGCCGCCAGGCCGATCGCGATCATTAGCCCGCTGTAACCGTGATAACCGGAGATCCACAGGGAGACCGCTGTGATGAAACAGCCTATGGTTATGATAAGGTAGGCTATCCTGGGCAAACTCCCATCTCCTCTGGATAATGGATTTTCAAGGCTTCCCGGAATGGATCAGGCCGAATCATATTATACTTTAAGCGCCACGGAAATCAGTGGACGCCATTGAAATGAACCCTTACCAGTCCAAGACAGGCAAAGAGACCGTGATCGCCCTGGACGCGATGGGCGGCGACTTCGCGCCCGATGAGGTCGTGCTGGGCGCCGCGGCCGTCGCCAGCCCCAGCCTCAAGGTGCTGCTGGCGGGACGGCCCGATGATATCGAGCGCTGCCTGGTGGCGGCCGGCCTGGAGTCGAGGCGGTATCTCGAGATAGTCGAGGCCTCCGAGGTGATCGGTTTCGATGATGATCCCGTCAAGGCGGTTCGCGCCAAGACCGAGTCTTCGATGGTCATCGCCTGCCGCGAGGTCGCCGAAGGGCGCGCCGACGGCGTGGTCTCGGCCGGAAACACCGGCGCCATGCTGGCGGCTGCCATGTTCAACCTCAAGCGCATAAAGGGCCTCAAGCGCCCCGGCCTGTGCGCCGTGCTGCCCACTCCGGGAAAACCCACACTGTTCATCGACGTCGGCGCCAACTCCGAGGTCAGGCCGGTGCATCTTCTGGAATTCGCCAACATGGCCAGCATCTTCGCCCAGGACGTCCTCGAGGTCACCAACCCGTCCGTGGGGCTCGTCTCCATCGGCGAGGAATCCATCAAGGGAAACGACCTGGTGCTCGAGACCCACGGCCTGATGGCGTCATCACCGGATCTCAACTTCTACGGCAACGTCGAGGGCCGCGACATCCTCAGGAACGTCGTAGACGTGGTCGTCACCGACGGCTTCACCGGCAACGTCTGCCTCAAGCTGATGGAGAGCACCTCGGCCCTGATCGTGGAGGAAGTGAAGAAGGCAGCCAACCGCAGCCTCATTGCCAAGCTGGGCGGCCTGCTGCTCAAGAAGGAACTGATGAAATTCAAGAAGAGCATAGATACCGAGGAATACGGCGGCGCCTACCTGCTGGGTGTGCGCGGCCTGGCGGTAGTCTGCCACGGCAACTCCAGCCGCAAGGCCATCGCCAGCGCTCTCAAGTATGCGGCCAGGGCTTCCGAGCAGCGGCTGATCAGCAAGCTCGAGGAGCGCATCGCTACCTTGCGAGAGACCGCAGCCAACTGAGCGGAAGTGTATTTTCACCGGCGTCGCCGCTTTTATTTTCGGCCCGGTCGTGGTAGATTCACCCGAATGAATTTCCCCGTCTCAAACAAAACCACGGAGGTTTTTGCATGACCAAAGAGGAAATTTTTGGCCAGATCAAAGCAATGCTGGTAGACCAGCTGGGCGTCGACGAAGAAGACGTCAAGCTGGAGGCTTCTTTCCAGGACGATCTCGATGCCGACTCCCTGGACCTGGTCGAACTGATCATGGAGATGGAAGACAAGTTCGGCGTCAAGATCTCTGACGAGGAAGCACAGAACATCCGGACAGTCAACGAAGCAGTGGAGTTTATATCGGCCCACTCCTAGCAAGGTAACGTTACTTGTGGCAACCCTTGCCCAACTAGCCGAACAGCTGCAGCCGGATCTGGCGCGGCAGGTGTTCACACACTCCTCCTGGGCGTCCGAGCGGACGCTCTCCTACGAACGACTCGAATTTTTAGGCGATAGCGTGCTGGGCATCTGTATCAGCACCGAGATCTTCCAGCGCTACCCTGACTATAATGAAGGCGAGCTGGCCAAGGTGCGCGCCTACGTGGTCAGCCGCTATACCTGCGCCAAGGTAGGCGCGGCCCTGAAGCTGTCTGACAGGCTGATCCACTCCGCCGAAGAGGCTGAGGCGGCCAACGTCTCCCAGCTGGCCGGGAACTCCAATGTGCTGGCGGCGGTGGTCGAGGCGCTGATCGGAGCCCTTTATCTGCAGATGGGCCTCGACAACGTCATCGACGCTGTCATCGAGGCTTTCGACGAGCACATCATCTACGCCGCCAGCGAGCATGTCGACTACAAGACGGTCCTGCAGGAAGTGGTGGCCAAGTCCGGCCATGAAGTGAGCTACGAGGTCATCGAGTCCGAGGGGCCGCCGCACGCACGCGTGTTCACCTCCGAAGTGGCGCTCGACGGCGAGACGCTCGGCCGGGGGCGCGGCAAGACCAAGAAGGTATCGCAGCAAGAAGCGGCGAAGGAAGCTTTGGACGTACTGCGGGCCCGGAAGGAAAGCGCTTCCTGACCCCGCCGCCCGCAGCCCCGAGGTTGCGGGCTCTTTTATTTGAAAGGAGAGGCATGTTTCTGAAGTCTGTGAAAGCCAGGGGGTTCAAGTCGTTCGCCCGCCCGGTTGAGTTCGGCTTCGAGCCCGGCGTCACTGTCGTCGTCGGCCCCAATGGCAGCGGCAAGAGCAACATCGCCGATTCGGTCGTCTGGGCCATGGGCGAGCAGAGCCCGTCGGCGGTCCGCGGCGCCAGCATGCAGGATGTCATCTTTTCCGGAAGCGACAAGATGGCGCCGGCGGGCATGGCCGAGGTCGAGATTACTTTCGACAACAGCCAGGGCCACATTCCCATCGAATTCTCCGAGGTGACCGTATCGCGGCGCCTCTATCGTGACGGCGAGGGACAGTATTTCATCAACCGCTCCGCCTGCCGTCTCATCGACGTCACCGAGCTGCTTTCCGACGCCGGGCTTGGCCGTGACGGCCATTCCATCATCAGCCAGGGCAAGGTTGATTCCATCCTCGAGAGCAAGCCGGTCGAGCGCCGCTCCCATATCGAGGAAGCCGCAGGCCTGGGCAAATACAAGAAACGCCGCCGGCGCGCCGAGCACAAACTGGCCGCCGTGCGCCGCAACCTCGAGCGGCTCGCCGATGTCGAGGAAGAAGTAAGAAGCAACCTGCGCCCGCTCAAGCGGCAGGCCACCGCCGCCGAGCGCTCTTCAAAGCTCGACGCGCAGATAGCCGAGGCCAGGACCCGCATGATCAAGGGCAGGCTCAAGGTTCTCACCGCCGAGCTGGAGGCAGCCGAGAGCGCCTCCCGGGAAGCCGGGACCAGGCGCGCCGAGCTCGAGCAGGAGCTCTCGGCAACGGCCGGGGAGCGCCGCCGCACCGAGGAGCTGCTCTCCTCCTCACTGCAGGAACACAAACGTTTGGCGGCAAGGTTTTACGGATTGAAATCGCAGAAGGACAGTCTGGAAAATCGCCGCTCGGCCATGGCCGAGCGGCGGGATATGCTGGCCCAGGCAATCCGCCGCGCCGAGGCGAAGATCGAGAACCTTAGGGGACAGTCCCAGAGAGTCGAGTCCGAGCTTGAGCGCTCTCGCAACGAGCACGAGCGCGACATCGTCCGCCTGAAGGAGCTCGAGACCGAGCTCGCTGTCAGGCGGGAAGAGCTGTCTCTGGTCGAGACGGAACTGAGCCGCCGCCGCGAGGCCAGCGAAGAGAAGACACGCAAGGTCGGCGAGCTGGCGGCGCTGCGAGACCGCTATCTGCACCAGACTGAATATCTCAATCAGCGCAAGCAGAAGCTGGCGGGCTCCATCGAGCGGGCGGTGCAGGAGGCGGCCGCCCGGCGCCGCGAGCTTGAAGGCATCGACGAGAATGCCAGAGGCGAGGCCAGGCGGCTCGACGAGCGCCGTGCAAGGGCAGCGGCTGCCGATGCCGCCCTCAGCGACCTGATCGGCCGCAGCGCCGAGCTCGAGGCCCGGCGTCAGGAGGTAGCGTCCGAACTGCGGCGGGTCGGCGAGGACCTTCAGATAGCCAAGGCAAGGTTGACCTTCATCGGTGACAGCGACCGGGAGCGCTCCGGCCTGCCGGCCGCCGCCAAGAAGATCGCCCAGGAGCACGGCGTCAGGGCGCTGGTCGAGCTCATCGATGTCGAGAGCGGCTACGAACAGGCGGTCTCCGCCGTCCTGGGCAGCATGCTCTTCGCGCTGGCCGTTGACGGCATCGGCCAGGCCGGCGACTTGCTGGCCCGGGCCCGCGACGCCGAGCTCGGCAGCGTTCAGTTCCTGCTGCCCAAAGAGAGCGCCGGCTCCCAGGCGCGGCACGAGGGCGCGGATTACCTGATCGATCACATCAAGGTCTCCGGCGGGCAGGAGAGCCGGGTGGCGGACCTGCTTGCCGGGGTGCGCATGGCTGACGACATCACCGCCGGCGGCGATGAGGAAGGAACCCTGGTCAGCCGCGATGGCGTCGTTTATCATTCCGGCCGCCGCCTGCTCAGCTATAAGGCCGACCCACCCTCATCAGTGGTGCTCAAGCAGCGCAACGAACGAAAATTCCTGGAATCGGAGCGCCAGTCGGCCGAAGCCAGGCACGTCGAGCTCGAGGCCCAGATCGAACGCATGGTCATGGAGCTGGCCGACATCGAGCGCCGCCGCAGTGACGCCGAAAAGGTCCACCGCGAGATCAGTGAGGAGATGCGTGAGGCCGAAGGCGTACTTACGGGCATCGAGCGCCGCCGCCAGGTCCTGCTGCAGGAGGCAGAGATCAAGGAAGCCGCCGCCGAGCATCTGCGCATCGAAGATGCGAAGATCGACGAGGAACTGGCGGAGACAGCCGGGCGCCTGGAGGATACCGAACGCTCCCTGGCCGAGGCCGGGGTCGCCGCCGGGGTCGCGCCCGACGAGGACGACGAATCACTCGCGGCGCGCCGGCAGTCACTGGCCGCCACCGTCACCGAGCTGCAGATCAGCACGGCGCGGGTGCGCGAACGTGAACGGGTCGCCGGCCTCACCATCGAGCGCATCGAGCCCTCGCTGCAGAGGCTGCGGCGCGAGGCGCGGGAGACTTCCCGTCAACAGTCGGCGTACCGGCGCCTGGAGCCGCCCTGCGGGTCGCTGCTGGCGAGCATCGAAAAACTTTCGGCCATCTTCGGCCGCATGGCGGGCGGGCTGGAAGCCGAGTTGCGCCAGGGCGAGGAGCAGAGCAATCTGCACTCGACCGGCCTGCGCGAGCTGTCCACGGCTGAAGCCGGGCTGCAGCAGGAGCTCAGCCGCGCCAGTGACGCTTCCACCGAGCGCGAGGTCACGGTCACCAGGCTGCGCGACCAGGCCGCGGAGCAGTCATCGCGGCTGGCCACCCTCGAGGAAAGGCACCCCGACGCCGGGCTCGGCGAGCTGGAGCCGGCGGCGCCCGAGGAACTCGATGGCTTCGAGGAACAGATCGACCGGCTGGAGCGCCGGCGCGAACTGATCGGCCCGGTGAATCCGCTGGCGCAGCAGGAATATGAGGAGATGGTCGAGCGCCAGAGCTTCCTCACCGAACAGCGCGCCGACCTGGAGAAGAGCCTCGACGAGCTCAACGGCCTGATCAAGGAATTGACCGGGCGCATCGAGACCAGCTTCTCTGCTACATTTGAGGCAGTACGACAACATTTCTCAGACGTCGTCGGCACGCTCTTCCCCGGCGGCGAGGGCCGCTTGACGCTGGTAGAAACCGAGACGCCTGCCGTCGACGAAGAGGGCGAGCCAACAGTCGAGTCCGGGACTGTCGGCGAGATCCCGGTGAGCGGCGACACTCGCGGCATCGAGATCTCGGTGAAGCCGGCGCGCAAGGCTCTAAGGAGCCTGTCGCTGCTCTCCGGCGGCGAGCGCTCGCTGGTGGCTATCGCCTTCCTGTTCGCGATCTTCCTGGCCCGGCCGGCGCCGTTTTACATCCTCGACGAGGTCGAAGCGGCGCTCGACGATCTCAACATCGACCGGTTGCTGGCCATGCTCCGGCGTTACCAGACCCGGACCCAGTTCATCGTCATCACACATCAGAAACGCACCATGGAGGTCGCCGACGTTCTCTACGGCGTCAGCATGTCGGCGGACGGCACTTCGAAGGTGCTTTCCAGAAAGATGCCGAAGACCGAGCCTGCCGAGGCAGCCGATCCGGCGGACGGCATCGCCACCGATCCCGAATCCGGCGAGCGCGAAGCCGTAGCGGCCGCGGGCTAGAGAATCCCCTTGACCCGTTCATGGCATGAAGTTTTCAAGGGCGTCGACGACACCGGCGAAGCCGCGGCGGCAACGCCCGCAGAGGACGACGAGGAAAAAAAGAGCGGCTGGTTCAGCCGCTTTAAGGAAAGCCTCTCCAAGAGCCGGCAGACAATGCAGCAGCACCTGTCGGCACTCATGTTCGACAAGATCGACGCCGACCTCTGGGAGCGCCTGGAAGAGACGCTGATTTTCGCCGACTGCGGCGTCAACAGTACGGTCGCCATCGTCGAGCGCATGGAGCAGGCCGCCAATGAAGGCAAGATCGTCGGCAAGGACCAGTTCTTTTCCTATCTAGAGGAATCGATCGCCGGCATGTTCGCCGGAGGCGATGACTATCAGATCGATGTCTCGCACGAGCCTTCGGTCATACTCATGGTCGGCGTCAACGGCACCGGCAAGACCACGACCATCGGCAAGATCGCCTGGCATCTGCAACGCGAGGGCAAGAGTGTCGTGCTTGCCGCCGCCGACACCTTCCGCGCCGCGGCAATCGAGCAGCTTCAGGAGTGGGGCAAGCGCGTGGGCTGTCCGGTGATCGCCCAGGAGCACGGCAGCGATCCCGGCGCCGTCGTCTTCGACGCAATCAGCGCCGCACGCTCCCGCGGAGCCGACGTGGTTATAGTCGATACCGCCGGGCGCCTGCACACACAGGTGCCTCTGATGGAGGAGCTCAAGAAGATCCGGAGGGTGATCGCCAAGCAGATCCCCGACGGTCCACACGAGACGCTGCTCTCCGTCGACGCCACTACCGGTCAGAACGGTTTGATCCAGGCGCGACTCTTCGGCGAAGCGGTCGACGTCACCGGCGCCGTGCTCACCAAGCTCGACGGCACCGCCAAGGGCGGCATCGCCGTCGCCATCTCGCACGAGCTCGGTTTACCGATCAAGCTCGTCGGGGTAGGAGAGAAACTGGAGGACCTGCGCCCCTTTGATCCCATGGATTTTGCCAAGGCGCTGCTGGAAGCCTGAAACCATGACGCCTAAATCCGATCAAACCTGCGAACTGCCGCCGGCCCAGGGCCAGCCGCAATCGATAAAGTACAGCCGCCTGACCACGCAGCTGGCCAACGAGCGGACCTTCCTCGCCTGGATCCGCACCGGCATCGCCCTGCTGGCCTTCGGATTCGTCGTGGAAAAAGCGGGCCCGTTCCTGGAAGCCATTTCAGCAGAAGTTTCCGCAAAGCAACAAAACTTTGTTCATTATTCAGGAATCGGCGGAGTGGTGCTAATGCTTTCCGGGGCTCTGATCATCGGTATCGCGACCGTTAGATTCTGGCATATCGATAGGGCTATCCGGCAGGGCCGGTGCGAGACTTCAGTGGTTCTGGATATCATAATAGCGATCGCTATTTCCATTATCTCCATTGTTTTCATCCTTTTCATGGTTTTTCAGTCTTCGATAATGAATTAGTAATCGGACAGCATTTTTCCCAGTTTTCGTGTCTTGGCGGATGAATTCGGCCAAATTCCCGGATTATCGGCTGGCCGCGATTGTCGACCCTCTTTCTGTTTATGCTTGACTCTTATCCTGCTACTTCCTAATATTAAGACTCATTGAAGGGCGCTATTGCAGCGCCCGCAGGTGCCGGGAGCGATCCGGGACAACGACGCCCTTAAAGGGCGGCGGCTTCAAAAAGCTCCCTGCCGAGGATAGTGACAGCGGATAGCTCGCAAAGCGGACAGTGGATTGCAGCGGTGAGATTGTTTTTCATATTGGGTTTTCCCCATGCCTGAATTTGCGCCGGCGTGTTATCGCCTGGCGTTTAAAAGGCGTGCTTTATCTCCCGCTAGGCGTCATCGACGCGCCGCTTCTCCACTCGCTGTTCCCTCGTGCCTGAAATCCATGCCGGACTGGTGCGACCATGTTTGACACATTATCTGAAAAATTGCAGGGTGTGCTCGGTGGCCTCAAGGGACAGGGGCACTTAAACGAGGACGACATCAACAAGGCCATGCGGGAGATCCGCCTGGCCCTGCTGGAAGCGGACGTGAACTTCAAGGTCGTCAAGGAGTTCGTCGCCGCCGTCAAGGAAAGGGCGATGGGCGCGGATGTGCTCGAGAGCCTGACCCCCGGCCAGCAGGTGGTAAAGATCGTCCACGAGGAACTCGGCAAGCTCATGGGGGCGTCCTCGACCAAGCTGACCTTCTCGCCCAGGCCGCCGACCATCGTGCTGATGGTCGGTTTGCAGGGCTCCGGCAAGACCACCGCCTGCGGCAAGCTGGCGCGCTTTCTCAAAGCGCAGGGCAAGCAGGTAGAGATGATCGCTGGCGACGTTTACCGCCCGGCGGCCATCGACCAGCTCAAGCAACTCGGCAAGCAGCTCGACGTTCCCGTCTTCAGCATCGATGGCAGCGAGGACCCGGTAGAGATCGCCAGGCAGGGAGTCGACGATGCCGCCCGCGCCGGGCGCGACGTGGCCATCATCGACACCGCCGGCCGCCTGCATATCGACGAGAAGCTGATGGAAGAGCTCGTCCGGATCCGCGCCGATGTCAAGCCTCATAACATTTTGCTGGTGCTCGATTCCATGACCGGCCAGGATGCGGTCAACGTCGCCGAACAGTTCATGCAGCAGGTCAACTTCGACGGTGTCGTTCTGACCAAGCTCGACGGCGACGCCCGCGGCGGCGCCGCCCTGTCGGTCAAGGCGGTCACGGGCAAGCCGATCAAGTTTGCTTCCACGGGCGAGAAGCTCGACGCCTTTGATTATTTCCATCCCGACCGCATGGCCGGGCGCATCCTGGGAATGGGCGATGTGCTCACCCTCATCGAGAAGGCGCAGGCCAACGTCGACGAGAAGCAGGCGGCCGAGCTGGAGCGTAAGCTCCGCAAGGCCCAGTTCACCTTCGATGACTTTCTCGACCAGATGCAGAGTATGCGGAAGATGGGTCCGCTGGCAGGGATGCTGGCGATGATCCCCGGCGTGCCCAAGGCGCTGAAGAACCAGCAGATCGACGAGCGCGAGCTCGACCGCGTCGAGGCGATCATCCGTTCGATGACGCTCGAGGAGCGGCGTCTTCCCGAGATCATCAACGGCAGCCGCCGCAAGCGCATCGCTATTGGTTCCGGCACAAGCGTGCAGGCGGTCAACCAGCTCATCACGCGCTTCAAGCAGATGCAGAAGCTGATGAAGCAGTTCGCCAGCGGCAAGGCCGGAAAAGGAATGCCTAATATCCCGCCCGACATGCTCAAGGGCGGCTTCTAGGAACTAGGAACAAGGAACCAGAGACTTTTTTGACAAGGAGGTGATTGAATGGCAGTAAAGATAAGACTCAGCCGGGTTGGCCGAAAGAAGAAACCGATATATCGAATAGTGGTAGCCGATTCCCGCGCCCCACGGGACGGCAAAGTGATAGAGAGCATAGGACGCTATGCGCCGCAGGAGGACCCCTCGCTCATAGAAGTTGATGAGGCCAAGGCCCGCGACTGGTTGGCCAAAGGTGCGCAACCATCAGATACAGTTGCCAAGCTGCTAGCGGTCAAGGGGATCTCCTGAAGGTACAACTCTAAAGCGAAAAACGGAGGAAGAAGTGAGAGAGTTACTCGAATACCTCGCCAAGTCCCTGGTGGACAAACCGGATGAGGTCAAAGTCCAGGAGACAGAGACGGACACCACTGTGGTGCTTGAGCTCACCGTCGCCAAAGATGACATCGGCAAGGTCATAGGCAAGCAGGGCCGTATCGCACGCGCGCTGAGGACCATTGTCAAAGCCAGCGCCGTCAAAAACGGCAAGCGAGCCATCGTCGAAATAGTTGACTGATCTCTCACGTGTATTAATAACGGGATCGAAGGGGAGGCTCCCGTCACGGGTGAGGCATCAAATATATTCCGGGTTCCCTACCGAAGCCGCAGAAGAGCTTGCTTGAGGGCCTGGCGGCCATGAAAGACGTTCCCGAATGGATACTGGTCGGGATGGTGAAACGCATCCACGGCAACGCCGGTGAGATGTTGATCAAGCCATTCACGGAACGTGAAGAGCGATTTGCCGCCGGGCGGCGGCTCTATCTCGTGCGCAAACGCGAGGAAGAGCGCATGGAAGTCGAAATCGAAACCAGCCGCAAGTCGGATCGGGGTCCGCTTGTGAAGCTGGCTGGCATTGGATCGCGCGCGGAGGCCGAGCCTCTGTTCGGCGCCTCGCTGTTCATCCCGGTTGCCGAGATCGGCGAGCTGGAACCGGGCTCGTATTATCCTTACCAGATCGAGGGCTGCGAGGTCTACGAGGGGGAGAGGCTGGTGGGAACGGTCACGCGCCTGGCCGAATCGCAAAAAGCCAACCCTTATCTGGAGATCGAGCCGGCTGAGCCCGGCAAGATAATCCTGATCCCCTTCATCAGCCAGGTCATCCTTTCAGTGGACACAGAGAGCCGGCGCATCGACATCACCGAGGGCTTCGCGGAGTAGCGGATGCGAGTCGATATCTTCACCCTGTTCCCGGAATGGTTCGGCTGGTTCTTCGGCCAGCGGCACATCACCAACGCCGTGCAGGCGGGCAGCCTCGATGCACGGCTGTTCAATTACCGCGATTACACCCCACTGAAGCACAATCAGGTCGACGACACTCCGGCTGGCGGCGGCGCCGGCATGGTCCTCAGGGTCGATGCCGTCTGTGCCGCCCTCGAGGGCGCCTATGGCGGCGACTGTTCGGCAGTGAAGGATGCCCGGCCGGTCTACATGCTCTCGCCGCGCGGGCGGCGGCTGGACGAAAAGCTTTTGCAGGAGCTGGTGGAGCTGCCGGAGCTGACCCTGCTCTGCGGACGTTACGAGGGGTTCGACGAGCGCATCTCCGAACACATGGTAACCGGCGAGATCTCCATCGGCGACTACGTCGTCAGCGGCGGCGAACTGCCGGCGATGGTGCTGACCGATGCCCTGGCCCGGCGCCTGCCGGGAGCGCTGGGAAGCGAGGAGAGCGCCGTTTTTGAATCTTTCTCCGAGGAGCTCGATGGCCGGCTGGAGCATCCTCATTACACCAAGCCGGCGGACTTCCGCGGCTGGAAGGTCCCCGAGGTCCTGCTCTCAGGGAACCACGCGGAAATAGAGAAGTGGCGCAAAGATAATCTGAGATGAGCCTGCTTGCCATCCTCATAGGGTGCGTCACCGGCTTCGTATCCACCATTTTTGGCATCGGCGGCAGCAGCATCGACACCCCTTTGATCAGGACCTTCCTGGGATTTCCGCCGCTGGAAGCTTTGGCGACGCCGTTGCCGCTGACGCTGCTGACGGCCACGATGGCGCTCTTTGCCTTCCGCAAACATCACCTCGTGGATTTGCGACTGGCGTCACTCACGCTCGCCACCGGCGTTCCCGGAATGATCCTGGGCTCGTTGCTGACGCAATGCTCTCCGGTGTACTCGCCAACGGCGGCGGCATCTTTTTCGTGCCGGCCTTCGTCGTCATCTACGGCCTGCCGGTGAAGGAGGCCATAGCCACCTCGCTGGCGGTGGTCGCGGTGATGGCGATTCCGGATCAGCCATTCATATCGCTCTCGGCCACGTGAATTTTCCCATCATGATCTCACTGGGGATCGGGATCATCCCCATGGCGTATCTGGGGGCCAGGCTTGACATCAGGAGCCGCTCCAAAACCATCCTGCTGCCTGTACGGACTGGTGCTGTCCACATTCGCGGTCTATTTCTTTGCTTCCCAGCTGATGGCGCTGTAAAAGGCGTAATATTGCATTCGCCGCCAAAAACCTCTAGAATTTCGAACCTGGCACTATTGATAAAAAAAACCGCCGGTTTTGGCGATGCGAGGCCGCGCAGGGCGGCCGTTTCCAGCAGGGAGTAACCATGAATCAGATCATAGCCAGGCTCGAGGAGCAGCAGCTCCGCAAGGGAATACCCCAGTTCAAGGCCGGGGACACCGTCAAGGTCCACTTCCAGGTGATCGAGGGAACCCGCAGCCGCATCCAGGTATTCCAGGGCATCGTCATCAAGCGCCAGGGCGAGGGCGCGCGTGAGACCTTCACCGTGCGCAAGCATTCCTTCGGCGTCGGCGTCGAGCGCACCTTTCCCATGCATTCCCCGAAGATCAACAAGATCGAGGTCGTCAGCATCGGTGATGTCTGCCGGGCCAAGCTGTATTACCTGCGCGGCAAGGTAGGCAAGAAAGCCAAGGTCCGGGAAAAGCAGCGCTAGGCTCCCGGGTTTCTCATGCCCCGCAGCGCCGCACGTAGCATCCTCGAGACCGTCGGCATCCTCATCGGGGCGATCCTTGTCGCCTGGTTCCTGCAGGCGTACCTGGTCAAACCGTTCCAGATCCCTTCCGAGTCGATGGAAAAGACCATCGATCCCGGCGACCGGATCCTCGTCAATCGCCTCGCCTACCGGTTCGGAGAGATCCAGCGCGGCGACGTCATCGTCTTTAAATCTCCCCAGGATCCCGACACTGATTTCGTCAAGCGCGTGATTGCCATCGCCGGCGACACTATCGAAGTCCGGCGCGGCCAGGTGATCCTCAACGGCGTACCACAAGTCGAAGATTATATTAACCCCGACGCGCCCGATTTCAGCAGCTTCCCGGCGACCCAGATCCCGCCCGGCAACGTCTTTGTCATGGGGGACAACCGCACCAACAGCCAGGACGCGCGATTCTGGAGCCCGCCATGGCTATCGGTGGACAGCGTCCTCGGCAAGGCATTTTATACCTACTGGCCGCCGAGCCGCCTCGGCAGGCTGAACTAGAATAGCCGCGGGCATGGCCGCCGCCACCGCCGCCACAGCCAGCGCCAGGAGGATGTTCGAATTCGACCTGGAGATCGGCGGGCGCGCCGAGCTGGCCGGAGCGGACGAAGTGGGGAGGGGCTGCCTGGCCGGGCCTATCGTCGCCGCCGCGGTCGTCTTCGATTACGTTTCCACGGATATCGCCTCTCTTGCCCCCCTGCTGAAAGGCCTGGGAGATTCCAAGAAGCTGACCGCCGCCGCCCGGGAGAGACTCTTCCCGCTGATAATCCGGCACGCGGCCAGGTTCTCTCTGGTCAGTTTCACCAACCGCACCATCGACGAGAACGGCTTGCACGTGACCAACCTCCGCGCCCTGGCGCGCAGCCTGCAGTCTCTCTCGCCCTGTCCTGCCACCGCCCTGGTCGACGGGCGCCAGCAGCTCGAGGAATGTCCACTGCCGCATCTGGCGATCATCAAGGGCGACTCCAAGAGCGCCAGCATCGCCGCTGCCTCGATTGTAGCCAAGGTCTTCCGGGACCGCCTCATGTGCGCCATGCACGAGCGCTATCCCCAGTACGGCTTTAGCGGCAACGCCGGCTACGGCTCGCTTGCCCACCGTCAGGCCATCGTCCAGCATGGTTTCACGCCGATACACCGGCTCTCCTTCAACGTCAACCTTCCGGGGAGTTGAAGCAAAACGGCGACCGCCAGGCCGATGGAAACAACGACCGGCATCTCCATGGCGCCGACGAGCGCAAGGCCCATGGAGATGCCGGTGAGGCGCTCGCCTGCCGGCACCTCGAACAACAGGGCTATTCGATCCTCGAGACCAATTACCGCAGCCGCTACGGCGAGATCGACATCATCGCCCGCCGCGGCAGCCTTATCGCTTTCATCGAGGTAAAGACCCGCCTCGGACGCAGTCACGGCCAGCCATTTGAAGCGGTCGTCGCCCGCAAGCAGGATCAGATCCGGCGCATGGCCCAGATGTGGCTGGCTGCGCATCAGCGGGACCGCAGCTTGCGGGAATGCTCCTTTCGGTTCGATGTGATCTCGGTGAAGATGGAAGGCCGGGACCCCCGGCCCGGGGGCAAGAATTTCGGCCTTTCCGCAGGAATCGGGCCTGCTGATGTCAAAAACATACCGGGAATCGAGCATATACAGGATGCCTTCCGCTGATCTTTATGTTTCCCGCGGGTTAGTGAAAAATACCCCCGGTGGGTATCTCGTGCATGATCGATGTGCTAGACTCCGCAATTGACCAAACGAGCGGAAAGAAGAGAAGGGGGCAAATTGAGCACGCAGACCAAGGCTAAAAAGATCTACGAGAAACCTCGGATCAAGAAGATCGAGAACATCCGCGCCATCACTTGCGGCTGTCCCGACTGGCAGTGCAGCGTCACCGTTCCGCCACAGCCGGCCGCCTGACGCCGCCACAGCCCAGCACTTCACGATCATCCTCCTTTTGCCAAAGCCTCACGCTTTTGATATTCTGACGCCCCCACACTGACCTCCCGTGCGGAAGCATCCTCCTCCGAAGGAGTGATGCGGATGCTTGCCAGGTTGCACAGTCACGCGGTTCTGGGTATGGAGGCCTGCCCCGTGGAGGTCGAGACCGATCTCGGCTGGGGCCTGCCCGCTTTCAGCATCGTCGGCCTTCCCGACGCCGCCGTGCGCGAATCCAGGGAACGGGTCCGCGCCGGCATGACTAACTCCGGTTACGATTTCCCCTTAAGGCGCATCACCGTCAATCTTGCTCCGGCAGATGTTCGCAAGGAAGGGCCGGCCTTCGATCTTCCCATCGCCCTGTCGCTGCTGGCAGCTTCCGGTCAGATGCAAAGCAAGGATGCGGCCGGCCGCATCCTTGCCTACAGCGCCGCCGGCGAACTCTCGCTTGACGGCAGCGTCCGCCGCATCAACGGCGCCCTGTCCATGGCTGAGGGCGCGCGCCGGCTGGGGTTCCGCGGCATCCTGCTGCCGGCGGAAAACGCCGGCGAGGCGGCGCTGGTCGAAGGTGTCGAGGTCATTGCCGTCGAGACCCTGAAGCAGGCTGTTGGATTCCTTGAAGGGAAGACGGTCATCGAGCCGGCCAGCGTCGATGCCGCCGCCATGCTCGCGGCCGGCGACGGCGGACGGCTGGATCTGGCCGACGTCAAGGGACAGGAACACGCCCGGCGGGCCCTCGAGGTCTGCGCCGCCGGCGGCCACAACCTGCTCATGATCGGTCCGCCGGGATCGGGCAAGACGATGCTGGCGCGGCGCCTGCCCTCGATACTGCCACCGCTGGGCATCCGCGAGGCCATCGAGATCACCCGCATATATAGTGTCGCCGGCCTGCTGAGCGAAGGCATGCCGCTTATAACGCGCAGGCCCTTCCGCTCGCCGCATCATACCATCTCGCATGTCGGGCTGGCCGGCGGCGGCGGCTCACCCCGTCCGGGAGAGATCAGCCTCTCACATCTGGGCGTCCTTTTCCTCGACGAGCTGCCCGAGTTCTCGCGCGTGGCTCTGGAGACCCTGCGTCAGCCGATGGAAGACGGCAGCGTCGCCATCGCCCGCGCCCTGGCACGTGTGGTCTATCCGGCCAGCTTCATGCTGGTAGCCTCGATGAATCCCTGTCCCTGCGGACATCTGGGCGACTCGCGGCGCTCGTGCAGCTGCGCGCCTCACCGGGTGGCTGCCTATCGCGGGCGTGTCAGCGGACCGCTGCTGGACCGCATCGATGTGGCCGTAGAGGTTCCCGGCCTCGATAAGCAGGAGATGCTGAGAAGCGGTCCGCGCGAGCCCTCGGCTGCCGTGGCGGCGCGGGTGGGGGAGGCCCGCCGGCGCCAGTCGGCCCGCCTCGGCGATTCGGGGATATTCTGCAACGCCGGCATGGACGCTTCCCGGGCTGAAGACCTCTGCCGGCTCGAGCCCGCCGCCGCCCGGCTGCTCGAGAACGCCATCGACCGCCTGGGACTGAGCGCCCGCGCCCACCATCGCATCCTCAAAGTCGCCCGCACCATCGCCGACCTCGACGCCGCCGAAGTCATCGACGCCGCGCATCTCGCCGAGGCCGTCAGTTACCGCAGCATCGACCGGAAGGGGTGGGATGGAACCTAGGGAAGGACTCACCTCCGGCAAACCAGTCACTGATGAGGAACGCGCCCAGGCTCTGGCTCTCTCGTGCTTCCTGGCGGAGCACGGCTGGCCGCTGCGCGTTCCTACGGGGAATATGACGCCCGTCGAGCTCTGGCGGCTCGGTGAACAAGAGCTGGCGGCCCTGCTCGGCCTTCCCTCGAAGGCGATTCCAAGGCTTGCCGCCTTTCGCGCTTCGTTTGACGCCGCCGCGAAATTTGCGCAGCTGGAGCGGCAGGGCATCACACTTGTCACATTGGGAGAGAATTGCTATCCGGAATTCCTGGCCCGGATCCACGATCCGCCACCGGCACTTTTCATGAAAGGTAAAGAAAACCGGCTGGCCGATTTCGTCAGGCAGCCGCGAGTTGCCATAGTCGGCGCCCGCAAGGCCTCGACCTACGGCATGGACGCAGCCTTTACCATAGCCTCGGGGCTGGCGTCTGCTGGCGTCTGCGTCATCAGTGGCATGGCCATCGGCATCGACGCAGCGGCGCATCGCGGCGCCCTCTCGCAAAACGGCAGCAGCCTCGCCGTCCTGGGATGCGGTCCGGACATCATCTACCCGGCGGTCAACCGCAAGCTCTACTCGACACTGATCGGGCGTGGATTGATCGTGTCGGAGTATCCTCCCGGCGCCCGGGCCATGCCCTGGAGATTCCCGGCGCGCAATCGCATAATGGCGGGACTGTCGCAGGCAGTCATCGTGGTTGAGGCCAGGGGAAAGAGCGGCGCTCTGATCACAGCCGATTTCTGTCTCGAGGAAGGGCGCGACGTATTCGCCGTGCCCGGCAGCATCTTCTCGGATCTTTCAGCCGGCCCGCACCGGCTCATCCAGTGGGGCGCCGGCATTGCCGCAAGCGCCGAAGACGTCCTGGAGAGCCTGGGCCTGGAGCAGCAGCGTCAGTTGCTGCTTGAACTGCATCAAGCACCCGAAGCCACCGATTTGACCGAGGACGAGAGAAGCCTGCTTGAGGCGCTGGGCAGCCAGCCCATGCATCAGGACGTTCTCGCCGCCCGTGCCGGCCTCGATGGATCCCGCGCCGCGGCCGCCCTGATATCGCTCGAGCTGCAGGGGCTGGCATGCCTTGACCCCGCCAGAGGCTATCGGCGCGGACGCTGAGGCAAGCCTTGCCGCGGACGCTTAGGCAACCCTGACAATTAACATCGTAAATATCTGTTTCAAGGAACCTGGCCTACCCGTGTCGAAATTATGTTAACCAGCAAAGTGAATCTATTTGGAAGCTGCTTACAAACCCGGAGAAGCGCGGGAGCAGGACCTGGCCATCCTGGAGCGCTACCTGGAATCCTTGATCCAGTCCAGCTGTTCGCAAAAAACAGTCGTCGCCTACAAGCGTGACTGCCGACATTTCCTGCGCTATGTCGCCAGGGACGGCCGGGAGTTCCCGCAAGCGATCGATTACCGCTTTCTCCGGCGCTACGCCGCCCACCTCTCGAATTTCAGGTATGAGAAGTCGAGCATCAGCCGCAAGCTCTCGGCTGTGCGCGGCCTTTTCCGTTTCTGCCGCTCGGAAGGGCTGCTAAAAGACAGCCCCGCCGAAGCTTTGACGTCACCGAAGCTGCCGAGGAAGCTTCCCGTTGTGCTGCGGCCGCGCGAGGTGCAGACCTTCCTCGAGGCGATCGAAACCCGAAAACCTCTGGGGCTTCGAGACCGCGCCATCTTCGAAGTCATGTACGGAAGCGGCCTGCGCAGCGAGGAGATCGTCAGCCTCCAGGTCGGCAGCATCGATTTCGAGAGCGAGGAGTTGAAGGTAACGGGCAAGGGAAACAAGGACCGGGTGGTGCCTGTGGGCGAGATTGCTTTACAATCGGTTCGGGAATACTTGGAAAAAGGCAGGCCGGACCTGGTGCCGGGAATGGCCGGGGATGAAGCTCCCGATCCCGGGGCGTTGTTCCTTTCCTCACGGGGAAGACCGCTTGGGACTTCGGATATTCGCCGGCGCACTGTAAAATACGTAAGGAAAGCAGCAGTTGAGAGTAAAACGTCATCACACGTTTTCCGTCATTGCTTTGCCACCCATCTTCTCGAAGGCGGAGCCGACCTTCGCGCTGTCCAGGAGCTGCTTGGGCACGAGTCGATCTCGACCACACAACGCTATACGCACGTCAGCGGCGCCCATCTGCGCCGTGTGTACGAACGCTCGCATCCCCGGGCGCACAAATAAGATGGGGCTAAGGGTTATGGCACTAATGACCGACCAGGAGAGACATGCCTGAAGAAGATAAAGAAATTCTTGAGCTTTGGCGCCTGTACAAGCAGGAAGGCGACGCCCAGGCCAGGGACCGCCTGATACTCACTTACGCGCCTCTGGTTAAATATGTGGCCGGCCGCATGGGCACTAATTTCCCGTCCCATGTCGATGAATCGGACCTGATCAGCTACGGGCTGCTCGGCCTAATCGGCGCGCTGGAGCGCTTCGAGCCCGAGCGCAACATCAAGTTCGAGACCTACGCCATTACCCGGATCAAGGGCTCCATCCTCGACGAGCTCAGGTCGCTCGACTGGGTGCCGCGCTCGGTCCGCAGCATTGCGCGCCAGATTGAAAAAAGCAGCGCCGCGCTTGAGAACAAACTGCACCGCGCCCCCACCGATGAAGAGTTGGCCGAGGACCTGGGAATCTCGATGCAGGAATTCCAGGAGGCGCTGACCAAGATCAGCTCCAGTTCCATGGTGGCGCTGGAGGAGCTCTGGACCATCTCCAGCACCGGCACCGAATCGGTGGCGCTGATCGACACCATCGAGGATCGTAACAGCAAGAACCCGGCGGAAGTAGTGGATATCAACGAGGTCAAGGAGCGCCTGGCGGCGGCGATCTCCAATCTGCCCGAGCGGGAGAAAATCGTCATCGCCCTCTATTACTACGAGGGGTTGACACTACGTGAGATAGGTGACGTTCTGGGTGTTACCGAGTCACGGGTTTCCCAGCTCCACACCAAGGCTATCCTCAGGCTCAAGGGACGACTCAAGGACCAGGTGGAACCTGCACCTCTGAGCTGATCCCGCCGCTCTGCCCGATGAATTCAGCGCTGTCTCCCGCCTTGATCCCGTGACCGGAAAACCAGCCACGGTTTGCTTCCACGGCATAGATGTAGGGGCCGGGAGGCATATGCACCTGGGTAGTATAAGGCTCCATGTCCTGGATATCCTCGATGATCCCATCCGTGGTGATAAAGGCGACTGAGAGTGGGAGGGGCGTATTCTTCATCCAGAAGCCGTCCTGCACCGGCTGCTCCCAGATGAAGATCATGCCGGCATCGGTCCCAAGCTGAGTCCTGTACATCAATCCCCTGGCCTTCTCCGGGTCGGTTCGCGCGATCTCCACCAAAAGGACCGCGTCCCTGCCGCCTCCGGCAGGATGAAAAATTACGCGTGCAGAGAGCGTGGGGGAAGTCGAAGCCGGGGAAGTCGAACCGGTCGCGGCGGTGGTGGTGGGTGCAGTTCCCGAACCTGTAAAAGGCGGTACGGCATCGTCTGAGGCAGTTGACCCGCCGCCACAGGCGCCGGCCCACGACAATGCCAGCAGCGCCAGCAAAATGGCTGTGAAAAAGGAAAAAGGCTGCCCGGTGATGGCAGCCTTTTTAAGTCTAATTATGTCGGTAGCAAACTTTTCCATATGGTGCGAGGCGTTTTTCTTTACTCCCCCCGCCTCGTTTGCTTTAATGCCTGACCCGTTGGGTTACGACTTTTCGGAACCCTTGCCCTCGTCATCGCTCTGACCGCAGGTTCCTCTGATACCGCAGTACGCGAGCACCGCCACTACCGGGGCCAGCACCAGGATGAAAAAGAGAAATATTATCGCTTCAACTGGCACTGTTATTCACCTCCCAGGGCAAATAGTCGTTAGCAAACCTAGTATACCACCGGACTACACTTCGTAAGCAAAAAAAACGGGGCAACGTTCCGGTCCGGGCCCCGATCTCCGATCGCAATAATAGCTGCGACCGCTTCATCGTTGCAAGCAGGTTTTCATGTTTTGAAACAGAATATTGAGTGCATAAATATCGTAATCTGCATCGCTCAGCCAAAACCTGTGAAGTCAATGTACCTAAACATCGGAGTACATAGCCGGACTCTAAAGGCAGCCCTTTTGGCTGATCTGATTTTATGCCATTCGTCAATACTTGTCAAAAATAATTAAACTAATCATATTGACAGCGTATACACCGGGGTGTATTATTTCTTGCGCGTTGGTCCCTGGGGCGGCACCGTAACATCTTCTACTGAAATCTGAGCGGGAGAAAGCATGCGCGGAAGGTCGATTCTGGCCACGGTTCTGGTTGTGCTGTTCATCGGCATAATCGGGGTCACGGTCTGGGGAATTCGTTACACCAACAGCCCCGATTTCTGCAATAGTTGCCATATAATCCAGCCTTTCGTCGCTGCCTGGAAGACTTCACCCATGGGAAATCCGGACGGTCCCCTTGGCGACAAGAATGTTAAATGCGTAGATTGCCACTTTGAGCCCGGTGTCCTCGGATACGCCCGCGGCAAGATCTACTCTCTGATGAAGCTCACTGAATACGGCACTCATTCTTACGATACGCCGCCTCCCTCAGCGGACCTGCTCACAAATTCTTCCTGTCTGCAATGCCACGGCAAACTGTCAGACCGTAAACCGGGATACGAAACAGCGACGAGCGTCACCGATCCGACCGACCCGACCTATCCCAAGATCGCGGTAACGGACCAGTACAGCCCGGACAAGACAACCATTTATTTTCCGCATGATTTCCACGTCAATACCGCCCAGCTGAACTGTGCTGACTGTCATTCGGGAGTGGTGCACGGCGCCGCTTTGATGCCGGACAGGGCTCAGGCGGCAGCCGACCCGTCGTTTTGCAAGACCTGTCACACCGGCGATACCGCGCCGATTATCTTCGGGCCGATCACGCTCTCGGGGCGTGAGCATCCGGGCGTTCCCAAGATCGATACCGCCATCTGGCGCAATAATCATTGGAAGCTGGCCAAAGGCCCAGGTACGATCGAGGGCGTCAACTACGACAAGATCGACAAAAAGACATGTCTGGCCTGCCACAAGGACCCGAATATCGCGCCGAACTGCAAGAGCTGCCATTTCGCCAGCGAGCCCGACTTTACGCCGACTGCCCAGGCGCAGCGTGACAGCGCCGCTCCACTTAGCATGTTCGGGCTCGTCATCGGCGTCTTCATGCTGACCCTGGTGCCATGGCCGAAGGCCAAGCGCTTCATCTTCGAGGGTTGGATCGCCGCCCTGCTCGGCGTAGCGGTGTTCGTCACCGACGTCTATGCCTTCTGGCAGGTCATCACCAACGTGCTGGATACAAGCTCGGGCAGCCGTGACGTAGGACCGATGCCGCTCTGGATCGCCTATATAATGGCGAGTTCCAGCCTGCTGATATTCCTGTTCCATCAGGGTGTGCTCAAGCCGAGACGGAGGAGGCTGTCCAAACATGATTGATGATAAGAGCAGCCATGCCCCGGCGCCCCAGCCGAAAGAAAGTGTGGGAGTCATCACCCGCCGCCGGTTCCTCAGCGTCGTGTTCGCCGGCGCTACCGCTATCGGCCTTGGAGCCTTTGCGGCGCCGCTGGTCAGATACGCCTATCCGGTGTTGCAGGGCCAGGTGTTCGCCAGGCAGAAGGTGGCGACCACGGCCCAGGTCACGGCCGATGGGTTCAAATTCGATTACATGGACACGCCTTCGATGGTTATCCCTACTTCCGATGGCGGTTTCGCGGCCTTTTCGCTCGTTTGCACGCATCTCGGCTGTATTGTCAAATGGGAAACCACCAACCATATCTTCCATTGCCCATGTCACGCCGGCAAGTTCGATGAGACCGGCAAGAACATCTCAGGGCCGCCGCCGAAACCTTTGCCAAAATATAATCTCTCGGTAGAAGGAACAGATATCTTCGTGGAAGGACTGGCAACATGAGGACCCCGATAGACTTTCTTGACGAACGCTTCGATGTGCGCAGGGCGACTCGCGACTTCATCAACCATCCGGTGCCCGACCACGTCAACTGGCTATACTGCTTTGGCGGCATCACTTTCCTCTGCTTCCTGATTCAGGCTGTGACCGGCATCCTGCTGGCGTTCTATTATCAGCCGACGATGGATGCGGCCTATACCAGCGTGTTGCATATCATGGATGACATTCCCTTCGGTGTGCTTATCCGCAGCCTGCACGCATGGACGGCCAACATCATGATCATCATGGTTGTTTTCCACATGCTCAGGGTGTTCTTCCACGGCGCCTACAGGCCGCCGCGTGAGCTCAACTGGCTTACCGGCGTGATCCTGTTCTTCATAACCATAACCTTTGGATTCTCCGGCTACCTGCTGCCGATGAACCAGCTTTCATACTGGGCCACCAAGGTCGGCACCGAGATCTCCGGCGCCATACCGTTCGTCGGCCAGTACGTCCAGGCGTTCCTGCTGGGCGGTGAGAAGATCGGCGACGCTACCCTGACCCGGTTTTATACCATCCATGTAATCATTTTGCCGGTTACTATTTCGGCGCTGCTGGTGGCCCATTTTCTCATGGTCCGCAAGCAGGGCATCGCCGACCCGCTTTAGGAGCGAGGTGTTTAGATGAGTCCCAACGACAGTTGCGAAACAGACAGCCACGAAGAAGAACATTCAGGCGTACCGTTTTTCCCTGACCATTTCGTCAAGGAAGCGTCGGTCATGGCGCTGGTCATCGCCGGCGTGCTGTTTCTGGCGACGCTGATCCCGGCGCCGATGGGCTCGCCTGCCGATGCGCTCAAGACTCCCGCGGGCATCAAGCCGGAGTGGTATTTCCTCAGCGTTTACCAGATACTCAAATACGTGCCCAAGACAGTCGGCATCATCATCACCTTTCTCATCTTCCCGCCGATCCTGATGCTGTTCCCGTTCTTCTACAAGCGCATCACCGCCTGGCGTTACGGCAGGCTGGTCCTGCACACGATCGTCGCGCTCGGCGTCTTTTTTGCGATCTTCCTGGCCTCGCTGGCCTATCTTGGTTTCGAATAGCCTTAAGGAGTCTGGATGACACCGCAGCAAACAGTCGAAGCTTTTACGGTCATTGTTTTTGGAGGGCTGCTCTTCGCCTTCACGATCGGTGAGCTGATCGTGACCTGGAGACGGGAACTAAGGAACAATCGCTGTAAAATCCGCTAGTCCCGGTCCGACCGGAAGCTTTTTGCCCGGCAATTGCGGTATCATGGAATAACTGGGTGTGGCGAGGACAGTCGGGGGCACTGACTTGGAGGAGTCCAGTTATGCCAGAAAGCAATTCCGGTGCCACCGGGGAACCCGCGCGCGATTCGGCCGATTCGGGGCCAAAGGGTCTAAAGAAGATCAATACCGAGATCTTCTGGCTGGTCGTAATCTTTTTTCTAGCTCTCTCCCTTAGAACCATTGCCGCTTTCTCGCGCGGCATGATCCAGTTCGACGAGACCACCTACGCGCGCATGGCCCAGAACCTGCTCGCCGGCCATAGCTCCCTGGATATCACCGGCACCACCGCCACACATTTTTCCTTCCTCTACCCCTTCATGACCGCGGCTTTTTCGGTCGGCAGCCATAATTATGTGGCCGCCGGCTATGCGGTATCGGTGCTGTTCGGCTCGCTGATCATCCTGCCGACCTACATGTTCGGCAAAGTGATGTGGAACCGGCGGGTGGCCACGGCGGCGGCGGCGCTGGTGGCGGTGCTGCCGATTTTGGTGGAGAAAAGCAGCCTTGTGGACGGCTCCAGCGTCTTTGCCTTCTGGTTGATGAGCGCCATGTTCTTTGGTTACCGCATGCAGTTCACCAAGCGCTGCCTCTGCGGCATGCTCTCGGGAACCAGCCTCGGGCTTGCCTATCTTGACGACCCGTCGGCGCTCTATTATCTGGTGGTGCTGTTTACACTGCTGGTGATCGTCGGCTTCCGGCAGGAGCTTGCCAATTACGCCAACAAGGCGGCGGTGCACTTCCTGCTGATGTTCATGGTGTTCGCCATCCCCAATGTCGCCTACATGTCTTATCAAAACTCAAGCTTCACTATCAACGACCGCCCCAATGACCAGATCTATGCCGCCGTGAACAACCTCGCTCCCGGAAGCGTCGAGCGCGACCGTGTCGAGATGGCGATCAACCCTGACGGCCAGCTCAACCAGACATCGCTGCAGCAGGGGCCGGGCCTGATCGTGACCCTCGTGCAGAAGCCTGTTGATTTCATCAAGGCGGCGGTGCGCAACGATTACAACTTTTATTTCCGTAACGTCAACGGCATCGTGCCGGTCTGGCTGCTGCCGATGGTCGGCCTGGGGCTGTTCAAGCTGGTCTGGACCCGCAGGGAGGCTCTCAAGTACGGATACTTCGCCCTGGTTACGCTGCCGCTGCTGATCGTTCCGGTCGCCTGGAACGACACGCGCTTCGTGCTGCCCTATGTCGGCATTGGCATGCTGTTTGTGGCGCGCGGCTGGGTATATCTGGAAGACTGGAGCGCGGATAGCATCAGGGGTGTCGCCGGAGTAGGCGAGATCAGCGGGAACGGCAAGCAATGGATCAGGCGGGGCCTGGCGGCCCTTGTGCTGGTTCCGCTGGTCGTGCTCTCGATGTGGACGGTGCTGCATACGAGCTATCCGCTAGAATTCCGGCGCGCCGGCGAGTGGCTGGCGGCCAATGGCGACGGCGAGGCGCGGATCATGAGCCGTGAGGCATCGAGCTCGTGGTATTCCGGTGGGACGCTGGTTGTGCTACCCTACGCTACCGTGGACCAGGTTATCGATTACGGGCGTCGCAATAATGCAGATTACCTGGTGGTCCAGCGCCAGATGATCGACCAGCTGAGACCGGAGCTGAGCAGCCTTATGGATCCGGCGGCGGCGGGTCCGTCGCTGCAGCCGGTCTATCATGACGGCGCGGCCGGGTCTGATTCCGAGACGATCGTTTACAGGATCGTGCGGTAAGGAAGACCCGCGGGGCCGGTGCCGGCGAACGCCGCGTCCGCCATATTCGTTGATTTATCAGGAGGGCAAATCTTGCAGAGCTGGGCCGACAGGCTCTATGACTGGGGCACGACCAGCGGCATACGCATCGTCGCCATCATCGTGGGGGCGGTGGTTCTCTATTTCGTGACCCGAACCATCACGCGGCGGATCATGCGCGTGGCCGGCCGTAAGGTCAGCGATTCGGATCTCGTCAGCCGCGAGCAGGAGATGCGCGCCCGTACGCTTGCCGGCATAACCCGCGGCCTCATCATCGGCGTCATGGTGGCCGTTGTCTCCCTGATGGTGCTGAGGGAACTCGGATACGATATCGGGCCGCTCATCGCAGGCGCCGGCATCGCCGGCATCGCCCTGGGCTTCGGCGCCCAGACTCTGGTGAAGGACATCATCGGCGGTTTCTTCATCCTTCTGGAAGGCCAGTTCTACATCGGCGACGTCATCAAGGCCGGCACCGCCCCCGGGGTTCAGGGCAAGGTTGAGGACATCAAGCTGAGGACGACCCTGCTGCGCGACGGTGAGGGCATACTGCACATAATCCCCAACGGCGAGATGCGCATCGTCTCCAATCTCACCAAAGGCTGGTCGAAGGTCAATATAGATGTGGGAGTCGACTATCGCGAGGACATCGAGAAAGTCGAAGCCGCACTCGGGGAAGCCGCGAAACGGACGGCCTCGACCCCGCAAGTTCGTGCGTTCATCAGCGAGGGTCCATATGTGCTGGGCGTGGAGGAGATCAGTGGCAAGAAGGTCACTTTGCGTGTCGTTGCCCGTACTGCTCCGTTCCGTGACCCCGACGTGGCGCGGGTGCTGCGCCGCGAGATCGCCAGGGCGATGCGCGAGAACGATGTGGTCATGGGGGAAGGGGAGTAGTCGCCAGCGGCTTGCGCCGGCAGGGCGGCGCTTCTATAATCTTTAAGGCTGGAAACACACCCATGTTCCAGTTTGGCCGGGGCCCAAGCCCTGGCTTTCTCCTCTTACGTGGGGGATTAGCTCAGCTGGGAGAGCGTTTGGCTGGCAGCCAAAAGGTCAGGGGTTCGAATCCCCTATCCTCCACCACGTTTTGACCCTCACAAATGGCTTTGTTAAGCCATTTTTTTATGCCCTAAATCATGACGCCATGGAGGATTCAAACTTTTCTGCACTCAGAATCTATGAATCCGTTGGTCTGTATTCTTGATAATCTTCAAATTCCCACTTACCAAGCCGTCCTAATTTCTCAGTGACCTCCTGCCATGTATCACCAGTGCACGATTCAACGTACGAAACAATGAAGTTTTTGAGGCGGTCCAAATTGTAATTGAGCATGATCAGGTAATGACGGCCCATGAAGATTTTTTCCTCGCTATTAAATAAAATCCATTTAGGACTTACTACGAAAAGGTCAAAGGTTTCCTTTCCTTCCTCTCCAATGGCGCCGGCGAGGATTTGAAGACCAAAAGCAAACACTTCCGGATCATCCGGAAAATAGGTTTCAATATCTCCAGCATCGATACCTTTTCCGAATGCCAGCATAGACTTAAATTCTGCCTTCACAATCAAACTCCATCAATCGGTATAAAAATATGGTAGCAATTCTTGTTCATTCACAAATCGGGAAGTCTGCCTGATGATTGCTTTAAGTGTTCCACGGTCAAGTTCTTTATGAAGAGGAATAACCAATATTTGGCGAGAGTCACCGGATTCGCGAGAAAGCTTCACGTGGCTGCCTCGTTGAGAAACTTCTGTAAATCCGAAATGCTCCAGGATGGAGATTACCTGCTTGCCGGAGAGGCGACGAAGCTTACCCGGCATCGGCGAGAGGTTCTACTTCAAAGGTGACGATGAGGGAGGGGTTGGGCTCCAGATCTAACTCATTAAGATCTTCGCCATCAAGATAAAGAGCTACGGCTTCCTGGAGATTGGCAATTGTTTCATCCAGCGTTTGGCCCTGGGTGACCACGGCTAGACCGGCACACTCGGCTACATAACCGGTTTCCCCTGGATAGACGTACGCTTTGATGGTGCGTTGCATGGAATAATCTTAACGCTTTCAATCCTCGAGCACCACCTATATGGAAAAATTGACAATTATGCTCGCGAAATAGCCTTTTCGAGCTCGTTCAGAACCGAAAGGTTCGAATAGCATACACTTAGGTCCACCAACTTTTGACCCTCACAAATGGCTTTGTTAGGCCATTATTCGTTTTCAATATCGTAAAAACACCATAGGGTTCAAACCTGGCAGCTCTAATAACGCTCCGAAATTTTCTTGATATAACAAATACAGTATAGTATAAATATGATATGTGGGAAGTATACGAGCACCGGCGGGCCGATAAATCTCTTAAAAAAGCGCCATTAGAAGTCTTAAAGCGCTACGAGAAATGGAAAGACATCGTCATGGTCTCAGGTCCTTCCGGGCTGCGAAAGATAAAAGGTTTTCACGACGAGAGTCTAAGGGGAGAGTGGAGAGGCCACAGATCTTCAAGGCTGGGCCTTGGCTTCAGAATCATTTATCGCATAAAGGCTCAGCAGGTCTTAGTCGAAGTTGTCGATTTGACGGCGCATGATTACCGGAGGAAAAAATGAAGGATTATCAGAAGGCAAAAAAGAGAATAGAGGTTTCTGTCGGTGAATCCGTGAGGATAATTCGGGAACTTCAGGGCTTTAGCCAGAACCAGCTTTCCGAACTGACCGGCATTCCTCAGTCGACTCTCTCTGCCATAGAGAACGACAGAGTGAAGCTGGGCGTAGAGAGGGCAAAAGTTCTTGCTCGCGCTCTGAGTTGCCATCCCGCCGTTCTGGTGTTTCCAGGCTGGGATATTGAAAACGAGGCAGCAGCGTAACCAAGACGTCAATCTGTTGGATTACGTGGAAACAGCGACGACAAGCTCGGTTAAAGCTTCGAGGTTCGAATAGCATCCCATTAGGTCCACCAACTTCTTACCCTCCATTTTGGCTTAACAAAGCCAATTTTTAATGCCAATATCGTAAATACCATGGAGGATTCGAACTTTTTCAAAATCTAAAAAATATCCCAAAAATTATGACCAATACTCAAAATCGTTACGACGACGCCAGAACAAATACCCACGAATGCAAGTCCATGTTCTTCGATCTTCCAAGCCACAAATCCAAAGAAAGCCGACCATTAGCGCAACCAAAATTGTCTATGATGAGCTTGGAAATAAACTTCAGACAATTGACCCCACCGGTAATCAAACAAGAAGCGTCTATGATAATTCAGGCGTCTGCGCTACTTTTGACCGGCTGGGCAACCTTTCCAGCACTATCCGCTCGATCACCAAGGATAACCTCTCGATCTCCGGGGCAGTCGACCAGCGCGGTTATATGACGGTGGACCTTTCAAATGCCGCCGGCATTACAAACACGACCGACCAGAGGGATAACTCCGTAAACAATACTTATAGCGCCGCCGGCTCTCTTGCCTCAAGAGTCGGCGCCGGCTACTCGCCGTACAAGTTCTCCTATAACGTCCTGGGTCTACCGGACAACTTTGCGGATCCCCTGGGGAACCAGATTCGCTTTGCCTATGACGATCTCGGCCGCCTAAGCCAAAGGAACGATCCCAGAACCATTCCTATCCAGATTACTCAATCATTTATGTATGACAAGATGGGAAGGATTACCTCCCGCACGGACACCGATTCAGGCGCATCCTCGGCCGTGATCTATTCGTATGATAATGACGGGCGCCTACTTTCGGTTTCGAACCCGAACTCAACGGTAAATTACGTTAGCTACACCTACGATAATGCCGGCAATGTTACAAAGGCGGCATATGGCACTGGCGCCAACAATAGTGTTTCCTACGAACACAACTTCATGAACGGCTTGACCAGGGTTACAGACGACTGGAGCAGTAATTTCGCGAGCTATTCATGGAAACATGGATGACGCCGCAGTTTATGGAACTTTGAATGTCATTTACCAAGGAAATAACAAGGCAACAATTGAGCCAAACGATTTCGATTTTGACATGAAGAGTGACAACGACTTAACTGTTGGAAATATATTTCGAGATGCAGAAACGCTAGTTGGTCAAGCACACGCAGGTGTAGGAACAGGCTATAGTATTCATTTTGATGGATACACGGATATTGGTGGCGGGTGTTCCATAAAAGATAGATTCTAATCGACTAACTTCGATTATTGAGAACGGATTCATGTGCAAATGATTAAGTTTACACTCGTCGCAGTGTTTTTTTTCGTTGCTGTATTCATCGTCGGCTGCAATGCTAACGAAAGCTATACATCACTCAGCGGTAAATACACATATGTTTGGGACGGAGATGCTAATACATATATATTTCATGAGTTGTACTCGAGAAATGGAAAGCTGATTCCTTGTACTGTGAAAGAATATGTTTATGATGATGCATTTATAATTGCCAGCCAAAAACCCAACCAGAATTGCAATCTTAGGCGCGAAGATTCCCTAAGAACGGGAAATGAGTTAAATTACTGGATTGCAGACATCGGCAGAGATCAACTACACGGCCCTCTATCTTATGATGAATATATAAAGATGAGGGACAAGCTAAAAGTTCCCGAAATTTTATCCCTAAAAGATTCTAACTAGAATTTCGGACAATCCCGGAATGTGCTATTGATTGGCTATTATCCGCTCGGCGTATTTGAACCTAGCCACCGAAACACACTCGACAGGGTAGCCCTGACGGCTATACGGTTTACACTTCTGCATCGGCACCAACCTCTATGCCTGGTGCGGGAATAATCCGGTGACCAGAGTTGATCCGAGTGGGAATAGCTGGCTGACTGATGTGATACGCGGCGCAATACGGTCGGTAACCCATCTGGCGCGGGGGATAGCTTCGCATGTTACCCGGGCCTTAGAAGAAGTGCCATCTCCGTTGGCACAGCAGTCCGGGCGGTGGCTGATGAAGTGGCATTGGTCGCGAAGGTTGTGCTTCAGCCACTATCGCAGTATATAAATCGTTTTTCTGGCTACACGACTGATACATCTACGCCATCTTTGGATATTCATCATCCGATATGGCAATGTCGCGAATGCGGACAAGAAAAAGGTCAAAGGATTGTTACTGAGCAGGAGCGATGTGACTGGGGTTATAACAAAGAAATGGATGCGCTTCTTCAGAATGACACATATCATGACGTTATGAGAGATGGATACACGTTGGTATTCAAGCGAAGAGATTATGAAAAGGAGAAAGAAGAAGCAAAGAATCATATCGCGTTGTCCGTGTTTGCCTATATACCTGACGATCCTTATGTGCCAGATTCATTATTTAATTCGGGACCTATCTTCAGTTACAGTACCAACCTTTATCCTTATCCAGATTGTTCGAGTCGCGAATTAGTGGGAGATCCAATGGACACTAGACAAACATTTGGACCCGTGTCTTGAAAATTTCCCGGTAGTTATGTACGACTTGTTTCAGGACAATTATTCGATTTCAGAATTTCAAATAGGAAAATCTGTGGTACGAAAAACTCTTACAATATTCATGATATTTGTGATCATTCCTTTTATTGGGTGTGCTCAAGATAAGGGAGAAGGTTCAAATGATAACCTGCTCACTAGTAATTGCGCTTCAGGAATGGATTATCGTGCCAATGCGCAAGGTACTGGTGTATATTCCTCGAATATGCAGCAGACAGCAAGCTTAAGATGGAAATTTCAAGCAAAAGACGATGTTAAGTCAACACCTATCATGTGTGATGGGTTGGTCTATATTGGAACACATGACGGCTATGTTTATGCTGTTGATGTTGAAACCGGTAAGGAAAAGTGGAAGCTAAAAGCCGACGGGCCGACGATCTCCTCATCGATATCTATATTTGATGGAACAATTTATTTTGGGAGTGGTAATTTCTTATACGCCGCTGATGCCAAATCAGGCCGAGTCGTCTGGAAATTCGAGCCTGAGAGCAATTCCCATTCGAGAAGTTCTCTTGATCCGCAGCGCGATCTTTCCCAAGGGATCGTATCGACACCATTGTTGACCAATGGAAGAGTTTTTTTTGGGACGCTGGGTGGTATTTTTTATGCTCTAGATTCAAGAACCGGTAATAAGATCTGGGCATATCAAGCTTCAGGGAAAATTGCCATGTCACCAGCAATGGAATCGGACTCCGTATATTTTGGTGATGATAACCAGTTTTATGCGATTAACGCCGAGACGGGGAAAGAAATTTGGATTTTCAAAACGCCAATATATCGAATAAACGCAAGTCCGGCCATTTCTGACGGCATAGTTTGCTTCGACAACGGTCCAGCTATCGAGGCGCTTGATATCAATTCTGGAAAACAGGTCTGGCGATTCGACAGGGCTTTTAAGAGCACTCTCGTCGGCTCACCGGCGATCGATGATGGGAAAGTATTTTTTGGAGACGGATATAAATATTATGCGATAAATCTTAAAAGTGGTGAGACCGAATGGCAGGTAACCCAGAAGGATGAATTTAGTTCCTCCCCTGCGGTGGCAGGCGATTCAGTTGTCTTTGGTACGGGCAGTGGCAATTTGTATGCTTTCGATCTACAAACTGGAAAAATACATTGGGAGTTTCACTCTGATGGCAATGTGTTTTCGCCGGCCATTTATGACGGGCGGATCTTCTTTGGCAGCGGAACTTATTTATATGCGGTTGGGGATCAGCAAACCTAACGCATGCCATTCCTAAAGTCCATCAGTTGTTAAGTTTACTTCTAGGTTGCTACCTCGATCATGGAAAGCAACCTGGAGTTGGAGCTGACCTATGATTTTCAAAGCTACGGGGGCACCATTTACCTCATTCGTGCCTGCGGCTACGCGGGCGATAAGGATGAAGGCGACAATGGCGCCAAGTCTGCCCTGGGGAAGAAAATCGCGGGCGGCATCTGGGCCAAGCTCACATCGGGTGCCGGGTCCAAGATGATCGACTTATCCGGCGAGGTATTTCGGCCAGCTATCCTTGCTCGAGCCTCCTTACCACCGCCGGGGAGAGCCCTTTGGTCTCAGAACCACCAGCGCTTCCAGCGCCGAGCGCATCTGGCCGTTGGAAATTACCTTCAGATACAGCCTGGGAATGGTGGCGTCAGCGGATCCTCGAACATCTCTGGTCTCAGAATCTGACCACCGCTGTCGTTGCCTAAAATGCCTCAACATATCTTCAAGGCCGTAACGAACTTCAGTGGAGGTAAAATGAGGGATGATGTTGCCCTGATGGCAGTAGCCCTCAACGACAAGAAGAAAAAAAGAGGGTCACTAGGTGATATCACAAAGAGAATAGATGTTCAGTGTGAGGACCTGCGAGAATGATACGGGAGGCATGTGATGAATATCGACCACCTTATCGAGCAGCGGCTTGGACGGCTGCGTATCTGGAATGTTGTTGTCGGCCTTATCCTTGCAGTGCAGGCGCTAACGATCGCGGTATTAACAAATACTTTTTCACTTCCGGTGACGGCCACTTTTATGAGTGGTCCGCCAGGCACGCCTCCTGAACTTCGCGATCTTTTTGACATTGCTACGGGCTGGGGAGTATTTGCGTTCCTGGCGATCTCGGCTGCTGCTCTCTTGATAATCGCTTTACCACCCGGCTTCAGCTGGTATAAGCGGAACCTGCTCCAGAACAGAAACTACGGGCGCTGGATTGAATACTTTTTCAGTTCTTCGATCATGATTGTTTTGATCTCCCAGATCACGGGGATCACTGATGTTGCCGCCTTGCTGGCCATATTCGGGATCAATTCCTGCATGATCCTGTTCGGTGCGCTCCAGGAGAAATATGAAGACCCCGGCGAATCAGGCTGGCTTCCATTCTGGTTTGGTAGTTTCGCCGGCATAATCCCCTGGATCGCGATTGCAATTTACGTCTGGGCGCCAGGACTTAATGTATCTCCTCCCGGTTTCGTCTACGGGATCATGATCTCCCTGTTTGTGATGTTTAATTGCTTCGCTGCCAACATGGTAATGCAGTACAAGCAGGTGGGACCCTGGCGCGACTACCTGTTTGGCGAAAAGGTGTACATCATTCTCAGCCTTACAGCAAAATCTGCTTTAGCCTGGCAGGTATTCTTCCCTGTCCTGCTTTCATCCAGCTGAGGATGCCGGCTTCGTTTCTTCCCGTGGATACTGGGGAATAGTTACTGACGACGAACCATGAGCAATTACCGGAAAGATCAAAGGAAGAATGGAAATGTCATATATCGTTGATTTTAAGAATGTGTCTACAGTTGGTTTGGAATCTTCACCGGTAGCAGAAGCGCTCGCTGGTTTGCGTGCCAACGAAGCCCGTTACTTCATGAACAAATACGAGCATGAATTTACGGTTGTGCCGGCCAGCGAAAGCCAGGAGACCCTTGATTATGTGAACCGGATTTTGAAAGAAGAACGTGATATTGAGTTTGCGGCCAAACCCTTGGAAACGTCGAGTTTCCAGGTGGAAAATATCAAATTCGCCTATGTCTTTTATGAGGATGGCCTGGGAGTCAACGTCATGTATACGGTTGACGGCCCCGGGAAGCGGGCCGTTGGCTTTAAGCTTTCCGAAGGGATGGAGGTGCCAAAGGAGTTGGAAGGAAAGTTCAAGTTTGCCAGGCAGAAATCCAAACTGGCTGGAACAATCCGGGGCTCGTACTTTGTGATCAAAGGAGAATATTGATCCACCATAGCCACGTAAGCCAGATTTCCCGGTTGGATGCCGTAGCCAGCGAGAAGTAAAAGGTTCTGGACAATATTCATTGAACCACATTTGGGGCATTCGGTCATCATCGTTTCTTCCTCCTTATCCGTTCAGTGGATGAAATATGACAGGCGTATTTTCTCACGGAAGGGGTTCAGGGTCGACTCACGCCCCGAAAAGTTGCTGGCTTTCACGTTGTAATTTTTACCACGAGCGAATATATTTAATGAACTTCTGGCTTGATAACTTGGGGAGGTTGTTTTGCGCAGAATTACCCCGATTCTTGCTGCGGCCGTCTTATGGCTTTTTGCCACGGTCACCCCGGCGCTGGCCGACAAGCCAACCGCTGATATACCGCCGGGCACCTGGCATGGGACGGCATATGTCACCGGCGCAATCGCCGGCCAGGTGTCTGCCACTCTGGTGACACCGTCCATCTACACCTTTGAATTCCAGGTCCAGCCGGATGGAACTATCATCAATGGGCTCTGGTCCACGAATACTGCGAATGTAAATGTGAACGTTCCCTCTCTTGGCGCGGCCAGCGGCACCGTCAGCGGTGGGGGCAATCTGGGTGGGAACAGCGCATTCGTCACCGCGTCGGGCTCATATTCCATAACAGTAAGCATTCCAGGTCTTGGCATCGGGGGCTATCCGGTTGAGTCACCGGCATCCGGCGGCTTCCAGGCGACCACGGCGAACTGCACTGTGATTTACGGAGACCTCGCGACCGGCGCGCGCAAGGCGCAACAAGCCGCTGGCTTCTCCACCAGCGTCATGGGGCCGTTCACAGCCACGAGGATCGCCGCGCCGGGGCAGCAGGGAGTTCAGAGCTGGAACGAGAACTACGTCGCGCTTATCGACAAGATGAACGGCATGCTCGATAACATATATCCAAAGCTCAATGTGAAGGAAGTCCTTCAACTGGTTAATGAAATCGAGCAGTTCCAGGCAAACCTGATAAAAGCACAGACGTGTCCGGACCTACCGAAGAATTTTAAGAAAGACAAGCAGCCTTATACTTATTTCGTCGAGAAGTTTACCGAGATGCTGAATAAAATTCTGGACAACCCCAGCGGTCATTCGGGAAGTGATATTTGCGATCTGCTATGGGCTGCGCATCAGCTCGGTGTCCTGGGGTCAGCGGCTCCTGATGAGCAGGCGGCTCAAGAGCTTCTGACAAAATTCGAACAGGTCCTGAATAACAAAATCGATGAAGACATTAAAGCAGGCAACAAGAGCGATGCCGAAGTGATCTGCGTGAATTTAAAGCAAGGCAGCTTTGCGGATTTGGCAAACCAGGCCTGTGCGTTCGCTACATCATGAGGAACCGCAGTGAAATGAAACGATTGGGTATATTGGCGGTGCTGGCGGTATTGATTCTGGCCGCCGGCTGCGGCAGCGTTGAAGCTGGGGGAGAGAGTTCGAATGAGTTGATCAGCCCCGGTTTACCGGCGATAGAACTGGTGGCTCCCGCTGTAACCGGGGCAGGCGAGGTGCCGGCCTTCGAATGGAAACCGGTCGATGGCGCTGTCAGTTATCGCTTGGTGATTTTGGATGGTGGCGGCAATGTTCTTTGGGCCTGGACCGGACCCGACACAAAAGTCAACCTGGGTGGACTCCAATTCGAACGCCCCGAGGGCGTGGGAGGCCCCGTTTTAACCTCAGGAAGCTCCTGGAGCGTGGTCGCCTTCGATGCCAACGGCAACCCGGTCGCCACCAGCAACATACGTTCGGTTTCGCCCTGATCTAGTCGCATAGGGAAGAATTCATAAGCTATCGAGGGGGAAATGAAAAAGGTTACCAGCCTGTTGCTGAATCCCATTTTATTGTTCTTCATTCTCGTTCTCACAAGTTGTGGGGGCGGCGCGAATGAAACTTCTGGAGAAACAGGGCCGGCCGTGCCGTTACAGTCGACGGTGTCAGCAAACAATCCTTCCCAGACGTCTGCAGGCACGGGTGGTGAATGCTCGGCAGTCGACGGGCAGGCAGCGGCCGTCGCGCTTCACGGCACGCTGGTGAGCTCCAAACAGTTTAATGATGCTCCGCCCGATCAGGTTAAATGTGCTGTCACCTTCGAGATAAATGGCAAACAGGCTGCGTTCGCTGTGTGGCAAATTCCGGCCGGTGATTTTGAAGACCTAAAAGCCGCAGAGGAAGACCCGCTCACGGATGTGCCGGGGGTAGGAGACAAGGCGTTCATTACCTATCATCCCGATGACCAGAGATATGAAATGGCGGCAATGAAGACGGGAAAATTTACCGTCCAGGTATTTGGGGACAGCCAGGATCAAGTCAAGACGCTGACAGCGGTGATAATTTCCCTGCATTAACATTTTTCCTTTTTTTATAAGCTGATAATGGCTTTGGCCGGCCCTGCCAAGTGCGCCCGGGAACTTATCTGACCGATTGATAGCCTCCGCGCACACCGTTCTTCGATAGCACGATCTGCCAGAGATGCATTTTTCGCGCCCGGAACGCCCCGGCGCAGACGAGAAGAAAATATCGCCACATCCTGTGAAATCTCTCGTCATAACCGGATTTGATCTCATCCCATCGTTCCTCAAAATTTGAATGCCAGGCCATGAGGGTCGTATCGTAGTCGGCCCCAAAATTATGCCAGTCCTCGACTACAAACAGCCCGTCGACCGCCTTGTTGATCTGATTCATGGAAGGAAGCATGCCCCCGGGGAAGATGTACTTCTCAAGCCAGGGTTCGGTTCCGCCCACAGAGCTGCCGCTGCCGATCGTGTGCAGCAGGAAAAGCCCGTCGTCTTCCAGCGCTCCATGCGCAACCTTCATGAAGGTGCGATAGTTTTTACTCCCGACGTGTTCGAACATGCCCAGGGAGACGAGGTGATCGAACTTCTCGTTGACATCGCGATAATCTTGCAGCCGCGTTTCTACCGGTAGCTCTTTATAGCGCGCATCGGCGAGTTTCTTCTGTTCTTTTGATACGGTGACTCCCACGGCTCTGGCTTCGTGCTTTTCGGCGGCGCAACCGATAAAGCTGCCCCAGCCGGAACCGATGTCGAGCACTTTCTGTCCGGGCAGGAGCCCGATCTTGCGGCACACCAGATCCAGTTTCGCTTCCTGGGCGTCGTCAAGATGCCGGGCGTCCTGCCAATAAGCGCAAGTGTAAGTCATACGGCGGTCCAGCATCGCCTGATACAGCTCATTGCCCATGTCATAATGCTTCTCACCGATCTCGAAGGCCTTGGATTTTCGGTTGGGATTAAGCGCAAAGGTCAAGCCGATCTTAAGTAGCACGCGCCAGTCGCCCCTGACTTTCTCATCGATGTCAGCCGTCAGCATGCGGTGTATGAACTGATCTATGCTTTCGCAATCCCACCAGCCATCCATGTATGACTCGCCAAGCCCCAAAGACCCTTGCCGCAGGACGCGTGCGTAAAAAGCCTCATTGTGAATCTGGGGATCATAAGGTCTGCCGCCATTGATGGTAACGCCGGCACCATCCAACAGGGATTCGATGACCTGCTTTTCATTCTTCATCAAGACCACCCCCAAGCGTCGGGTTCCAGCTTAAGGGTTTTCTACCGAAATCCCTTCCATTTCAAACAGTTGCCGGCCGACGTCTCGCCGCGCAAGGGCTGGCCGAATGCTAAAGATCTTCTCACTTCGACGGAGTTTTATTCTGGTCAGCCAGACTGGATGCCGGAACAAGGGCAATTATATACAAGCTCTCCAGGCAACCGGAATATCAGGAAATGACCGTCCGCAGTATCGGAACGATAAGGAAGATCCTCGACCTGATGGAGGAGACGGACTAGCCATTGTCTGGCCGCTTAACGGTGTTTTCTTTCGGTGTCAGAAGCTCACGACACTAGATTCGGATATAAGCTCCGCGAACTTGGCCGGGTCCATGAAGGTGCCATTCAATGATTTGACGTCTTCTTCTGTTACCCCACGGGCGACGGAGCAGGGCCCTCATAAATAGACCGGGACCTTGCCCTCGACAATCTTTGCGATCACGTCAGATAGCGGTGGAGCAGCCACGCCCTGAATGCTTTGTGCTATCTCCTTCTTGGCCAGATAGACTCCCTCTCCGACAAGGGCAATAGCGGCCTCCTTGCCTGCCTCTAAAGCCCCAGCCGCGACGATGAATGCCAGGGAACTCCTGGTAGGATCGTCAGTTCCGTGGGTGGCTACCGCCAGAATCTTTGCCATGTCGATCACTCCTCGAGTCGTTGTAGCTTACTCTGTGCATATTCCCAGATTTGTTCTTTTCGTATCCAGAGAATATTGAGACAGATCGCCCGGTGCAGGAAAAAAGGACAAGCGTCCTTTGCGGATATCAACGTGTCCATAATTTTCATGGTCCACCGCGATTCGCAGCAGGAAACAGACTATTACTGGGGAATCTCTTCGCAGACGATGAGGATAAGGTTGCGCGAGTGAGCGAAGCATTCCTGAAATGAAAAAATTTGATATCGCGAAATCGGAAGAAGCATTCACGGATGGCATGTTGCGGGCCGCATGGGAATAATCGAAACAAACAACCTGACTAAATATTACGGCAGCGTGACCGGCATCAAGGATCTCAGCCTCAGCGTAAAGGAAGGGGAGATCCTCGGCTTCATCGGACCCAACGGCGCCGGCAAGTCCACAACCATCCGGCTGCTGCTTTCCCTCATCTACCCCTCCAGCGGCAGCGCCACCATATTCGGCAAGGACGTCATCCAGTACGGTCCGGAGATCAAGCGCGATATCGGTTACATGCCCTCCGAAGTTTTTTATTACGAGAACATGCGGGTGAAGGATCTGCTGGAATACTCCGCCAGCTTTTATCACAAGGATTGCTCGAAGCGCATCTCAGAGATATCCGGGCTGCTGAAGCTCGACCTCAACAAGAAGATTGACGACCTTTCCTACGGCAACAAGAAGAAGGTGGGGATCGTCCAGGGACTGCTGCATGATCCGCGGCTGATCATCCTGGATGAGCCGACCGGCGGCCTGGATCCATTGATGCAGAAAAATTTCTTCGAGCTGCTCAGGGAAGAAAACAGGTCCGGCAAGACCATCTTTTTTTCCTCGCACATCTTAAGTGAAGTGCAAAAGATCTGCGATCGGGTGGCGATCATCAGGGATGGTGATTTGATCAACATCGAGTCGATGGAAAACCTGATCCAGAATAACTACAAACGCGTTCACATGTTAACCAGGCAGAAAGAGAAGGGCGAGAGGTTCAAATTGCCGGGAGTCAGCGGTCTCAAGATCGACGGCACGCAGGTCACCTTCCTCTATAAGGGCGACGTGAACACGATCGCCAAGCTGATAGCGCAGATCGATCTGGTGGACTTCATGGTCGGAGAGCCCGACCTGGAAGAGATATTCATGCACTACTACACGTGATCGATGATGAACGTTTTCATTCACGAGATGAAGCAGAACAGAAACGCCACCATCGCATGGATAATCGCCCTGATCGCGGTCGCCGGCTTTTATACCTCCGTCTATCCGGCGGTGGCCCACAACGCAGCCATCTCGGATGTCTATAAAAATTTTCCTGAAGCCTTCAAGAAGACTTTTGACATCTCGGAAAATACCCTTAACGCTTTCAGCGGGTTTTACGGCCTGGTGCTCAACCTGGTGCTGCTGACCGGGGCGCTGCAGGCGATGAATCTCGGCACCGGCATCGCTTCCAAGGAAATGCGGGAGCGGACCGCGGATTTTCTTTTGACCAGGCCCATCAGCCGCGCGTCGATTCTGCGTCAGAAACTGCTCACGGTCCTGGCCCTCATCGTCATCACCGACCTGGTCTTTCTGGCGGTTGACTGGGGTTTGATCAAGCTCATCGTCAACGAGCCCTTTGCTTTTAAAACCTTCATTGTCAGCACCATCAGCTTGTGGCTGGTGCAGCTGTTTTTTCTCTCCTTCGGCTTCCTGCTCGGCTCGGTCATGAAGAGGATAAAATCCGTGATCGCCATATCTCTGCCGGCGGTCTTCGGCTTTTACGTCATCGGGCTGTTCGATACCGTCGTTGGCGAAAAAATAAAATTCCTGACTCCCTTCAAGTTCTTTGACGTCAACAATCTTGCTGCCGGAGGAAGTTATGAGACCGTCACGCTGATATATCTGTCCGTGCTGACGATCGCGGCGGTGGTCACGAGCTTCGTTGTTTTCCAGAAGAATGATATTCCCACGTTATGAGCCACCGGCTATGAACATGTATCTGAAAGAGCTGAAGGATTGCAGAAAAGGTTTGCTGCTCTGGTCGCTGGCCATTTTTGCTTTCATGATCTCGGCCATGAGCAAATACCAGGGCTATCAAAAATCCGGCACTTCGATAACCGATCTGGTGAACAGCCTGCCGGCCGGGTTGAGCTCTGTCCTGGGCTTAAAGGGGTTGGACCTTCAAAGCGCAGGCGGATTCTTCGCCATCTGCGTGCTTTATCTCGGTGTGATGCTGGGAGTGCAAGCGGTGCTGCTCGGTTCCGGCATTATAGCCAAGGAAGAAACCGACAAGACCATCGAGTTTCTGTTTGCCAAGCCGGTATCGAGAAGCCGGATCCTGTTCGCCAAGCTGCTGGCTGGCCTTACGGCGATAGTCGTACTGAACATCGTCACCCTCATCACGTCTGTCGCCACTGTCCCGTTGTTTGCGAGCGGGCCGTCGATAAGCAGAGACATCCTGTTTCTGATGCCGTCCGTATTTTTCATCCAGCTCTGGTTCTTGATGATCGGGGCTGCTTTTGCGGCAGTGATGCGGCAGCCAAAACACTCTGGCATGGTTTCCGCGGCGGTATTGCTGGCGGCCTTCATCATCTCCGCGTTTGTCGATATTTCTGACAGATTTGGCTTTCTGCGGTATGCGACGCCATTTAAATACTTCGATTCAAAATCGATTTTTGCCAACGGCTATGATTATTGGTACATAGCGATCACAGCAATGGCTCTCACCGTCCTGTTGGTTGGCTCGAGGATGGCTTACGAGCGCCGGGACTTTAACATCTAGTATCTGGGCCTCGTCTTTACCACGAACATGACTCCAGTCAATGGCCCGGCGGCAAAGCTGATCACCAGGCCGGCCGGGAATCTGTTGTTTGCGCCCGGCCTGATGCTCTTGAGTCGCGCCGGAAGATCGGCCCGCCGCGATATCTCCCGAATCGTCTCGGACATTTCCGGCCGTGTTTTCTATTTGCTGTTCGATCCGGTTGGCTTCCTGACCCATCGCGCATCCTTCTTAAGAGTTTGAGCTGTCTTTTCGGGAACGGGGGGCATTGCTTGCCGGGCTCTCTGCCTCGCTATCAGCAGCATGGCCGCGGTGATCAGCGCCCAGACGCCGGTAACGATCAAGGCCGGGAGCCATGCCGGCACAACCAGCGCCAGCGAGACAATCGCCAAGGCTGTGGCTGACCCCAGCATCATCAGGGCGGCAACCATCGAGCCGGAAACGAGTCAGCCAGGCGCCGGGCGCTACGCCGCCTCACTTAGCCGTAACATGGTCATGCCTGGCGCGCCAGTTCAGCGACGGTCTTCAGTTCGACGAATTTCATCACCGGTTTTTGGCTCGAAGCCAGAAATCCGGTGGAATGGAATGTTATCAGTCTGCCTGCGGATCCATCCGGGAATCGATAGGAGTTGCTCCTGCTGTCGTACCGGCCGGCGGCGGAATATATATCACTGAGTGATATCAGGCTATCGTTCAGCCTGCTGGCCGTGCTTCTATTGATCATTTTTTCACCCCCCCCATTTGTCTTTGCCTGTTCATTAAAATATCCTGGGCTCGGAAGTTTCAGGATTGGTAAAAAAACGGTTAAGAAAATGTAAAAGAATAGAGGTGGCAGCCTAGTGATTTCCATCGAAGCGGTGATTTTCGATCTCGACGGCGTTCTGATCGATACGGAGCAGGTGTGGGATGATGTGCGACGGCAGTTCACGATCGACAAGGGCGGCCGTTGGCGCGATGAGGCGACCAGGGACATGATGGGCATGAGCTCATTCGAGTGGTCTGCATACATGCACGACAGGCTTGGGTTGCCGCTCGAGCCCGAGGAGATCTCTCGAGGAGTCGCAGCACGCATGGCTGGTATCTATCGGCGCGATCTGCCGCTCATCCCCGGAGCAAAGGAGGCGGTTGCCAGGATGGGCGCGGAATGGCGACTTGGCGTTGCCTCTTCTTCCAACCGGGATCTGATCGACCAGGCGCTCGAGGCCGCCGGACTGAGAGACAGGTTCCAGGCGGTCGTTTCGTCCGAGGAAGTCGAGAGAGGCAAACCCGATCCGGATGTCTATCTTGAGGCGGCGCGAAGGCTCAAGGTCGCGCCGGCAAATTGCGTCGCTGTCGAGGATTCCGGCAACGGCATCCTCGCGGGCAAGGCGGCCGGCATGAGGGTCGTCGCCATCCCCAATCGGACGCTGCCTCCAGAGGCCACGGCCCTGGCCAGGGCCGATCTCGTCATCGATTCTCTGGCCGGGCTGACCCCGGCCGCCGTCGGGCTGCTCCGCTAGCTTAGCCTCAGCCGTTCCGGGGAATCATCTAGGCAACGGTTACTGAACCAGGAAATGGAGCAGCGATGAAAGATTTTTCCAACTACACCAAACCGGGGCGGGAAGAGCTCAAGCGCAGGCTCACGCCGGAGCAGTTCAGCACAACCCAGGAGGAAGGCACAGAGCCCGCGTTTCACAATCAATACTGGGATACCAAGGAAGAGGGGGTCTATGTCGACATCGTCTCCGGCGAGCCGCTCTTTTCTTCCCGGGACAAATTCGATTCGGGCACCGGCTGGCCCAGCTTCTCGCAGCCTCTGGAGCCCGGCAATATCGTCACACGCAAGGAATCGAGGCTGTTCGGCCGGACCGAAGTCAGAAGTAAACATGCCGACTCGCATCTGGGGCATGTCTTCCCGGACGGCCCGGCGCCAACGGGCTTGCGGTACTGCATGAATTCGACCGCGCTGAGGTTTATTCCCAAGGATGATTTGGAAAAAGAAGGCTACGGCGAATACCTCAGGATTTTCGCCAAGGCTTCGTAAGGACGCGGGCGGCCAGCAGGTAGACGATGGCCGCCAGCAACGCGACCGGAACGATCAGCCCCAATGCCTTGATGACGAAATTGAGCGTCTGAACTGAGAGCCATCCCGCATATCTGACCGATTCTGCAAAGCCCCAGTCGATGCCGTTTGAAGGCTCCTGGCCCGGGGCGGTCTCGCGCAGATCGACGGTGATAGTGGCGAAATCGGTGCGCGATTCCATAGATTTGATGCGGCCCTGGATCTGCTCTATCTGCGATCTGATGTCCGACAGCCGCGACTGCACCATCAGGATCTCATCCATTGTCTGAGCCTTTTGCATCAACGCCAGCAACTGGGCCTCCTCAGTCTGGGCGTTGCGCAGGCGGCTCTGCAGGTCCACGTAGTCGTCGGTGACATCCTGGCCGGCGATCTTCCGCGACACCACGTTGCCGATGCCGTCGATCTCGGCCTGCGCCCTGGAGAAATTGTCGGCGGTGTTGGCTATGCGGATGGTGATGACGCCGCTTGCCAGCCCCTCGCCGGACGAACGCGTGTCGCCTGAGACCACGTAGCCGCCGTATTTCGCGGCCAGCGCCGTGACCTGTGAATATTTATCATTGAACTCTCCCGGAGCGATCTCGATGCGGTAATCCGCGGTCTGGACGACTTTCTGCCCGGGGGGCAGCGGCTGAACCGCGGAGCTGTCACCGCCCGCGGCCGGACCGGTGGCCGGGCCGGCTTCAGCTGCACCTGCGGCAGGGCCTGATGCGCTGTCCGACGATCCCGTCTGAACCTGTCCCAGTGCCGCCCTGGTGGCGTCGTCTTGTGCTTGCATGGCTGCGCCCCCGGGGGTTTCTTCAGATGAGGCGGCATTCATATCAGCGGCGGTGCCGCCGCGATAGCCGCCATTTATCAGCGAAACCGTCAGGCCGGTGACGCCGAGGGCAATTACCAGCACCACCGCCGCAGCCGCAAGCCTCGGCAGCGTCAGCCACTGCGGCACCCAGCGGCGCGAAGATTTTGCGCCCTCGAGACCGGCTTTCAGCCGCTGCTCGAATTCAGGGGATGGCTCCGGGGCGCCGGCCTGCAGTTCACCGGCCAGAAGCAGCAGTTTACGGATCTCCTCATCATCGGCGCCGGCGGTCTCGATGCTTTCGCCTGCCAGCAGGCGTTCTATCATGTCCATGAGTTCTTGCTGTCTTTTGTCGTCAGTCATTTTTTATCCCGCCCTCGAGCTGGGTTTTCATTTTGTTGAGAGACCGGTAGAGGATCGTGCCGACATTCGATTCCGAGATATCAAGTAGTTGCGCGATCTTGCGATTTGTCATAGAAGCGCCGAACTTGAGCGATACGATCTCGCGTTCCCTGTCGCCTAGCCTGCCCAGCGCCCGGCGCAGTTCCTCGCGCAGCTCCAGAGCGAGCTCACCAATCTCCACGACCGGGATCTGCGATTGCGCCGAAGGCGCCAGACCGTCAGCGCCGCCAGCCTCGACATCTAAAGGCAGCTCGACCTCGAGCGGCCTGTTTCCCTGAGAGCGGAAGTGATCGGTGAGGCAATTGCGGGCGATCGTAAACAGCCAGGTAGAGATGGATGACCTGCCCGGATCGAATCTGTCGAGACCGCGCCATGCTTTTTCAAAGACCTGGGAAGCAAGGTCCTCCGCCAGCAGGCGGTCATCGACGCGGTACGCCAGATAGGCATAGACCGGTTTGAGATAACGGCGATAGAGGGCGTCGAAATCCGGCGCCGATTCGCTTTCCGCGCTTCTGTTTCTTCCCAGATGTATTCGCGATGGCCTTAGTCGCATCAATGACTCTTCCGTCGACATGCTGCAAGCCCTTCCGGTAACGCTGTCCTCACGGTCCATCCTGTCTCTCGAACTGTTATACGGGAGCCGCGGCGAAGTATCACACGTAATTCCCTGGCGTGTGATCGCAAGCTTTAGGGTATCTTCTTTCAATAATGGTATCGTACGCAAAATGTCAGCAAAGCGAAGGAGGCAAAGATGAAGGGCTTCAAGGGTGACATCGAGAAGCAGACCGTGGAAAACACCGACTTCCGCCGGGTCCTCTACAGCGGGCCCCACAGCCAGCTGGTGCTGATGAGCCTGCAGCCGTCCGAGGACATCGGTATGGAAGTCCACACCGACAATGACCAGTTCTTCCGGTTTGAGCAGGGCAGCGGCAAGGTCATCATCGATGGCAATGAGTATGACGTCAGGGATGGTGACGCCGTGGTCGTACCCGCGGGCGCCGAACACAATGTCATCAACGCCTCAGACAGGGACCGCCTCAACCTCTACACGATCTATTCCCCCGCGCATCACAAGGACGGCATCGTGCGGGCGACCAAGGCCGACGCCGAGGCGAACGAAGCTGAATTCGACGGCGTGACCACTGAGTGATCGTACTGCGAGCACTCCTGCGGATCGAAAGAAAAATTCGCCTCGATGGAGAGCCGGCCCTAACAGACTTGTGAAACATATGTCAATTGATTATAGTTACATAGTTTACGTTTACATAAAACTCTCCCCAGAGGTTTAAAGCCAAAGATGGATGCACCTGCCGCGGGAAATCGTGACTATGGGCTTTCGACCGTAGCCAGCAAAGCAAGTTATTCCCTGCTTAGCAGGGAAGACCAGATCATACGCAAATGGTTCAAGAACGTCATCGACGACCTTGAGATGGCCTCTTTGCGATCGCTGCCTACGCAGGAACTGACCTCGATCTTTCCCAAGCTGGTGGATTCAGTCGCCCGCAGCATCAAGAAGCCAGGGGCAACCGCCCTCACAAGTCAGGAACTGGCCAGCCTGGCGGCTATGATCGCCACCATCCGCAAGGGCAATCCCGGGGCCGGCAAGGTTTTCGAGGATTACGCCTCACTCAAGCAGTTATTCGTCGAAGCTGCGTCGAGCGACCTGCGTCAGTCCGACCACATGGCCATGCAGATCTTTCAGCGTCTCGATGACAGCTTTATGCAGTTTTTCCGCACCGGGCTTGAGGCTTTCATAGAACAGCATTCGCTAGAGCTCCAGCGCATGGCCGATACCGACGCCATGACCGGCCTCTACAATACCCGCTATTTTCGGCAGCAGCTCGACGAGAGCCTGGGCATGTTCCGGCGCTACAAGTTTCCCTTCTCACTGATAATGCTCGACGTCGACAGGCTCAAACAGCTCAACGATCAACAAGGGCACGCCGCCGGCGACCGCGCACTGATCAAACTGGCCGAGATTATGAACAACGAAAAACGTGATGTTGACATCGCTATCAGAAGTGGTGGAGACGAATTCTTCATGATACTTCCGGGAACGGACATCGATGACGCCGAGTCGATGGCCCGCAGGATCCTCGACGGGGTTAAAAACGCCGGTTCGCTCAACGGCCGCGAGATAAGCGGCGTATCCATGGGCATCGTGTCGTGCCCCCGGCATGGCGACGATGCTGACACCCTCCGCCACAAGGCCGATGAGGCCCTCTATCTCGCCAAGAAGATGGGCGGCGGCACCGTGACGCGTTTTCAGGAAGAGGATTAGGACGCGGCAAAAACGTATATCCTAGCAGCACGATGTCTCTTCCTGGAAAAATCGTCGAAAGTCTCATGCGCCGCTACCCGGGCCAGTCAACCGAGGTGGCCCTGCGCTATCTTCCTGTCGTCCGCATTCTACGGAATGCAGGCGCCAGCAGGGTTCTCGAGGTCGGTTCCGGCGATCTGGGGCTGGCGCCGTATTCGAGCCACTTCGATCTGACCGGCCTGGACCTCTCTTTCGACGAGGAAAATCCGGATATGCGTCAGGTCACCGGCTCCGCCGCCAGGCTCCCTTTTGAAGACCGCGAGTTCGACGCCGTTGTTTCGGTGGATGCCCTGGAGCACATTCCCAAGAAGGATCGCGAGCCCGCTATCACCGAGATGCTCCGCTGCGCCCACCGGCTGGTTGTGATGGCGGTGCCCTACGGAGCCGGCGCCAGGGCTCAGGACCGCTATCTCGACGAGCGATACCGCCGGGTTCGCGGCGAGGATTTTCCCTTCCTCAAGGAACACCTGGAAGGCGGTTTGCCCGAGGCGGAAGATCTGGAGCGCGTGATCGTCCGCTGCCTGCGGGGGATGGGCCGCAGCGGAGGGGTGGTCCTGCACAGGAACTCAAACCTCTGGATCCGCTCCTTCCTGATGAAAGGCTGGATCAGCAGGAACCGCTTCTACTATAACCTGGCCGTTCTGGGCCTCATGCCCTTTGCCGGCATCCTCAGCCGCATGAACTGGGGCCGCTGCTACAGGATCATCGCCGAGGTCGACATCGGCGGCTGATACCCTTTTCCGGTTGGACAGCGCCGCTGAAGCCCGCGGCGGTCGTTCCCTGAATTAGCAACAAAAGTCACATTCCATTTGTGAATCTGTAGGTTTTCGCCTACAATAGTCAGGTTCCCCGAATAATTGAATCAGTCCGCTGCCGGGAAACTCCTTCAAGGCAGCGGCGAAAGTCCAAAAACCTCTGGGCTTTCGGATTTATCTCTTAAGCACCTCCCGCACCCAAACCCATGCCCTCAGGCATTTCTGCCTGCGTGCGCGCATGTGGCAGGGAATCGGGGGGGGGGGGCTCCGGGACAGAAGAGCGTTCGCAGGAAGTGAAGGACGTGTCATCCGGCAGGCGCATCTGCTGATTGATCAAGCGCCTGCCGCAATGAAAGCTATGCAAAGGCCCCAGAAGGCCGGAAGGGAAGTATGCGGTATGTTGCAATGGCTGTCGTGATTGGATTGCTGGTCGTAGGCCTTGGTGTCTACTCAGCGCAAGCTGCACAGGGAAGTGCGGTTCACAACAGCCGGCTTATTGAATGGCCGGGAACGGAGACCGGGATCTCCCGGACCTTCCCGGTGTGGAGCACCAGGCTGGAACAGGCCCGTATTACGTATGCGGCGCTTGCTGAAGAGCAAAAAAAGCAGCAGGAAGGCGAGTTGAAGCGCCAGGACGCTATCGCCCGCTTTGGCGAGTGGGGTCCTTATCTGGTCGAGGCCGCCGAGGCTTACGGCCAGGATCCGGCGGCGCTCTACCGGGTGATGATCTGTGAGAGTAGCGGGAACCCCAACGCCGACAACGGCGTCTGCAAGGGACTGTTCCAGTTCAATCCCGGCACCTGGGCCGGCACCCCCTACGGGGGACAGAGCATCTATGACGGCCGCGCCCAGGCAATGGCTGCCGCCTGGATGTGGTCGCAGGGCCGCAAGGGCGAATGGACCTGCGGATAAGGTGAGCTAAATTAGGTTCCGGTGTCCGGAATCTGGGATAATATAAGTAGAAATGTGCGGTCGGGCTGGTAGGAGCCCGGCCGCGTCATTTACCGCCGCGGCTGGTATAATGTTCGCGGCTTATGGACAAGTACAATCCTTCGGACATAGAAACCAGATGGCAGCGGGTCTGGGAGGAGGAACGCTCCTTCGAAGTCCCCGACCCCGAAACCCCCGGGGGCGCCGACCGTTCGGGCAAGAGCTACGTGCTGGAGATGCTTCCCTATCCCTCCGGGACGCTCCACATGGGCCATGTCAAGAATTACACCATGGGCGACGTCATCGCCCGTTTCCGCGCCCGTAACGGCGCCACCATCTTCCACCCCATGGGCTACGACGCCTTCGGCCTCAACACCGAGAACGTCGCCATCAAGACCGGCATCCATCCGGCTGAACTCACCAGGATCAACACCGGCAACATTAACCGGCAGCTGCACCGGCTGGGCGTCTCCATCGACTGGAGCCGCGAGCTGGCCACATGCGATCCCGAGTACTACAAGTGGACCCAGTATTTCTTCCTTAGATTTTACGAGCGCGGGCTTGCCTACAAGAAGGAAGCGCCGGTCAACTGGTGCCCGTCGTGCGCCACCGTCCTTGCCAACGAGCAGGTAGTGCAGGGCGGCTGCGAACGCTGCTCCACCCCGGTGGAGACCCGCAGCCTGGCGCAGTGGTTCTTCAAGATCACCGATTACGCCGAGCGGCTGCTTGACGATTTCAAACAACTGGAGTCATGGCCGGAGCGGGTCATCACCATGCAGCGAAACTGGATCGGCAAGAGCGTGGGCGCCGAGGTCGTCTTCCGCGTCGACGGGCTCGACATCGACGTGCCGGTGTTCACCACCCGGCCGGATACGCTCTTCGGCGCGACTTTCTTCCTGCTGGCTCCCGAACACGAGCTGGTCGAGCAGCTGGTGGATGGCACCGGGTATGAAAACGATGTACGCGATTATGTGACCTGTTCACGCTTGAAGCCCATGGTCGACCGCGCCATGGCCGAGCGCGAGAAGACCGGCGAGTTTACCGGGCGCTATGCTGTGAACCCGGTCAACGGTGAAAAGATTCCCATCTGGGTAAGCGATTACGTGCTGATGGAATATGGCACCGGCGCGATCATGGCAGTGCCGGCCCACGACCAGCGCGACTTCGAGTTCGCCCGCAAGTTCGGCATCGAGGTGCGGGTAGTGGTCTCGGGAGAGGGCGTTGGCGCCGAGTCGGGAGCGGATCTCGCGGCGGCCTTTGAGGAAGAAGGAGCGCTGGTCAATTCCGGACGCTTCGACGGCATGCCCAACCGCGATGCGGGAACGGCCATAACCGAATGGCTCAACGGCGAGGGCCTGGGCGAAGCGGCGATCAGCTACCGCCTGCGGGACTGGCTGGTGAGCCGCCAGCGCTACTGGGGCGCGCCGATACCGATCGTCTACTGCGACAAATGCGGAACCGTCCCGGTGCCGGTGGAAGATCTGCCGGTGCTGCTGCCCGACGTCGAGGATTATGCGCCCAAGGGCAAGTCGCCGATTGCCACAAATATTGAATTTGTCAACACCGTATGTCCCGGCTGCGGCGGCCCGGCGACCCGTGAGACCGACACCATGGACACCTTTGTCGATTCGTCGTGGTATTTTCTGCGCTACACCGACCCCCGCAACGACCGCGAGCCCTTCGACCAGGCGATCGTCAACTACTGGATGCCCGTCGACCAGTACATCGGCGGCGTCGAACATGCGATCTTGCACCTGATGTACGCGCGCTTCTTCACCAAGGTGCTCTACGACATGGACCTGGTCGCTTTCGAGGAACCGTTCAGCAATCTTTTCACGCAGGGAATGATCTATTATCAGGGCGCCAAGATGAGCAAGTCCAAGGGCAACGTGGTCAACCCCGACGATCATGTCGACAAGTACGGAGCCGACACGCTCAGGCTCTATATCCTGTTCATGGGCCCGCCCGAACTTGACGTCGAATGGCAGGATCAGGGCATCGAAGGCACTTTCCGGTTCCTGGGAAGGGTCTGGCGGCTCATCAACGAGATCATCGAGAAGGCGCCCGCGGAGAAATCGGCAGGATTCGAAGGCCTGGACGGCGACATCGTCAAGCTGGTTCGCAAGGCCAATCAGACCATCGTCAAGGTTAGCGCCGACGTATCCGAGCGCTTCCGTTTCAACACTGCCATCAGCGCCATCATGGAGCTGGTCAACGATGCCTACCTGGTCAAGGACGAACTCTTTGAGAGCGACGCCGGACGCGGCGTGCTGCGTTTCACCGCGGACACGGTGGTAAAGCTTCTCGATCCCTTCGCGCCGCACGTCAGCGCCGAGCTCTGGGAGCGCCTGGGCCACCGGCGCCTCTGGCAGGAGCCGTGGCCGCTCGCCGACGAGCGCTTCCTCGAGGACGAGACCTACGAACTCGTGGTGCAGGTCAACGGCAAAGTGCGCGACCGGCTGCAGGTCGCCAGCAGCGCCGGCAAGGAAGACCTTCTGGCCGCTGCGCGGGCCAGCGACAGGATCGCCAGGTACACGGGCGGCAAGCAGGTAGTCAAGGAGATCGTCGTGCCCGGCCGGCTGGTGAACATCGTAGTCAAGTAGCCGGGCCGGCGGGCCATCTTGAAAACTCCCTTCCCCGGTTGTAAGATTCCCACCATCTGATGTTGAAGGGGCGCTGTGGTGCGTCTCATTCTGAAGCGGAAGCTCGAGTGGAAGCAGATAAAAGCGGAAACAGGAACCCTCACTGATGCCCGG